>SKTJ01000146.1 GCA_007122565.1 Syntrophomonadaceae bacterium
TGAAAAGGCGATGGATCTATGGAAAAACATAACCCACTATCATTATTATTGTTCATAGAAACTACCTCCAATTTATTGTTCATGATGATGAACAGATGTTCTGCTTGATTTAATTATAAAGCTAAATAAGGTAAATTAAAATATAATATATAGATTAAATATTGTGATATTGATTGATATGATTGTCCCTACTGCCGTAGAATTGGCATGACGTAGTATTACGCTGTTTCGCTCTCTTTTTCTATAGAACTGAGAATAACTGGAAGACATTATTTCGGGTGATTCGGGCAGGCGAAGCAGAATTATAAGCTATTTTTCGTGGTTAAATTATAATTTTTTCCATACATCCCGTAGCTTGCGGCGCAACAACTTTCCTGACGAACTTTTAGGAATTTGTGCCAAAATCTTTATCTGTTTGGGGCATTTAAACGCCGCAAGACGATTGCTGCAGAAGGATATAATATCTTCTTCCCCGATTTGGGTGTTATCTTTAAGCACTACAAATGCTACCACTTCTTCTCCATAAAGATCGTCAGGAACTCCCGTACAAGCAGCATCTTTTACCGCAGGATGGCTGTAGAGTACCTCTTCCACCTCCCGGGGATAAATGTTTTCCCCACTCCGGATAATCATATCATTTTTTCGGTCAACAATAGTAAAATAGCCGTCTTCATCGTAATACCCGAGGTCACCACTATGAAACCAGCCGCCACGAAATGCCTCTGCGGTAGCCTGGGGGTTTTTGTAATAGCCCTTCGTTACGTTTTCGCCCCGGATGACGATCTCACCAACCTGTCCAGCCCCCAGTGGCCTGTCCAGATCATCCACCACCATCATCTCATTGCCCAGAGGAGGTCCCACGGAACCAAGCTTGCGGTAGCCGTCGCTTGCTCCCAGTTTCAGCTTGCCGGGGGGAGGCAGGAGGTTAAAGGTGGAACGGCAGGTAGTCTCCGTCATGCCATAACCTTCGATCACAGGAACTTTAAAGGTCCTTTCAAAAGCAGTCTGCACTTGTACAGGTACCGGAGCGGAACCACAGAAGACAGCTCGCAACCCGCTTCCCCGGGGAATATCCCCTGGTTCCATCCGGCTTAACAGCATGGAAAGCATCGTTGCCACCGTACCCGTGTAGGTAACCCCGTACCTGACTATATCGGCAAAAAAACTTGTGACGCTGAAGCGCTCCGGTAAAACAACACTACCTCCATGGTAAAGGGGAGTCATTACGGTAACAACTTGTCCGTTAACATGAAAGAGGGGCATCACACACATGGCCCGATCCCCTTCCTGCAGTCGGTGACGTGCAGCTATCCAATGAGCATCGATGATCAAGTTGTGATGCGTCAGCATGGCTCCTTTGGGTTTTCCGGTAGTGCCTGAGGTATAGATGATCTCCGCTACGTCATGGGGATCGAGGCTAATTTTTGCCACTTCCGGAATGAGTATTTCTTTTTCCTTCCCTATTGCCTGATTAACATTGATTAGGAAAAGAGGATCGATTTCAGCCGCTTTTTTATGATCATCCCACACTAACAGTGTTATTTTTCTACCTGTTACTGCCGGGAGATGAAGTGCAGTATCCCGATATTCAGGCGTTACAAAAAGGGCAACGCTGTCTGAATCGTTTAAAACATAAGCAATTTCTTCTCTCTTTAGATGTCCATTAACAGGGCATGCGATAGCCCCAAGCTGCATGATGGCAAAGAAGGACCACAGGAACGGGGGGGTGTTGGACATGAGGAGGGATACCTTATCATCTTTACGAATCCCCATCCTCCATAAAAGGTTGCTTACGGCGTTCACTTTACATTGAAACGCAGCATAGCTGTATTCTTTTTTGTTGACGGGATCTATCAGAAATGTTTTAGCAGCGTAGCGGGAACAGCGGGCTTCCAGCAGTTGGCGTAATGTCATACTGCGCGGAAGAGGAGGCAATTCTCTCATAAAACCTTTTTCTTGATTGTTTAGGCCCATTTTTGACTTCACCTCATATATTCAAAGTTGGATAGTTGGATAGTTGGATAGGAAAAGATAAAACCGAAATACCGAACTTTCCAGCCATTTGCACTGCAGGTGTTAGCATGGGGGTCTGTCCCCTATTTCACTATCCAACTGTCCTACCTTCCCTGTCAACTGTCTCTGTCAACTTCCCTGATTGATTCCTGTATTATGCTGCTAATTACCTTGTTACCGGCCACCAGGGAAACACCCCGCTTCTCAAGAAAGGCCACCTTGCCTCCCGCTTCTTCCACCAGCAGGATACCGGCGGCCACATCCCACGGGGAGAGATTGAGTTCCCAGAAACCATCAAGTCTTCCTGCTGCCACGCCGGCCAGGTCATAGGCCGCCGCGCCGAGACGACGTAATCCCCGCACCCGCGGCACAAAATGAGTAAAATAATTGGCATTGTTATGTTTGTGTATAGCCTTGTCATAAGGAAAACCGGTGCCAAGCACACAGTTCGCCAGATCTGATTTTGTGGAAACGTTTATCTCCTGCCCATTTAAGTAGGCCCCCTTGCCCTTAAGAGCAGTGAACATTTCGCCCAGCACAGGTTGATAGACCACCCCCAGGACAGTCTCACCCCGGTACTGCAAAGCCACTGAGATTGCAAATATGGGAATACCCTGAGTGTAGTTTGTTGTTCCGTCCAGGGGATCTATCACCCACAGATACTCCGCCTCGGAATTTTTACTGCCACACTCCTCGGAAAGGAATCCATGATCGGGGTAAGCTGCACCAATCGCCTGCAGCAGCATCTTCTCGGAGAGTTCATCCACATCCGTCACTAGATCATCTTCAGATGTTTTGCTGTGTACCCTCAAACCCTTGTCACCCAGTCGGCGCTTTTGCATCTCTCCTGTTTCCAGGATACATCCCAAAACATTTTCCAGTACCTTTTCAAGTTCGAGCATTTTTATCCCTCGCAGCATAATTTTGTTAGTTATTTTGTAACTGTCCCGAGAATGCGGAAAATAGTTTGAAAGTTGGAATGTTGGAAAGTTGGAAAGGGAAAGAGAAACCTGGGAAAAGCTGAATTCCAGCCATTTTCAGGGTAGTTACGTTATTTTTTACATATCATTCTGAAGTTCAACAGTGTTACCCACGTTCCGCCCCTTCACTAAGGATGCAAAGACCCCGGCCACGCTAAGAGCGGTGAAAACAAGAAATATCGTCCGTGTACTGGCTAAAAAAAGTTCCTGATCTGTGGCGCTTATCTGCACCCGACCCATAAAGAGGGTAAAAACCATCATCACTATGCCCATGCTCAACACATTTCCCGTAACACGCATCGTTTGCAGGGTAGCTGATGCCAATCCGTAATATTTTTTATCCACAGCGCTCATGATCGCGTTTGTATTAGGCGAACTGAAAAAAGCGATCCCCGCACCGAGCACCATTAATAACAGCACTACCATGATGATGGTGGATTCACCTTTTAAGAAAGCGAAACCAAACAGAGCAACAGCCATCAAAACCATCCCCACCGACGCCAACAAACGAGGTTCAATCCTGTCGGAGAGCCTGCCGGCAAACGGCGACAATAAAGCCATCACTGCTGGCTGCGCAATCAATATGAGCCCGGCAGCTTGAGGATCAAACATTTTATTGTACTGCAGGTAAAGACTTAAGAGAAAAACAACAGCATAAGTAGCGCTGTAACTGATTAGTGCGGCCAGGTTAAACAAAGTAAAAGCCCGGTTTCCCAGAAAAAGATTGATATCGATCAAGGGATCTTTTCTGTTACGTCCCCAGTACACAAATCCTATAAATCCCATTACCCCGGCAAACACCAACAAGAATCCCGGTAACTCCGGCAGGTGTGAGAAACCGTACACCAGCGCGGCCAGAGACAAACTGTAGATGACTGAGCCCCAAAAGTCAAATCTTTCCTCTTTTGCTTCAGACCATTCTCCTTTAAGTTTCCACAGGACAAGCATAATTAACAGAAGCGCAGGAGGTATAGTTATCCAGAAAATGCTTCGCCACCCAATATGCTGAGTGAGCAGGCCTCCCAACACAGGACCGGTGGATAATCCCAGGTAAACAGCAGCTGTGGTGATGCCCAGAGCTTTGCCCCGTTCTTTCACGGGATAAACAGAAGCCAGTATGGCAATCCCTGTACCGAATATCATGGCACTGGCAATCCCCTGCAAAAAGCGAAAAAGGATGAGTGCAGGTGCAGAGGGCGAAAGCGCTGCAAGAACAGAGGTAATAATATGAAAAGCAATGCCGGCGGTAAATACCCGCTTTCTTCCCACTATATCCGCTGCCTTACCCAGGGGAACCAGAAATATGGCGGCCGCCAGCATATATGAGGTAGTTATCCAGCCCAACATGATGGCATCAATGGCAAATTCCCGTTCCATTGCGGGAAGGGCGATATTGATGGAAGACATCATAAATGGAATTAGAAAGCAACAGAATGTAACGGCTACCAAGACAACAAATTTATCTAGATCTTCAGGTGAAAGTTTCTTCTTCAAATAAACAACTCCCAGAACCACCAGTTAAATTATCAAACTGAATCAGCTTTTTTATTCTTTATTTTGCGCGGCTTGTAACCGGCTATTATTTCGCCGCCTCCGAGCATGATGGAACATTTTTTTAGTTCATCTGCTGCTGCAGGTTCGACCCAGTCTTCTGTTCCTGTCCGATCCAGGGTGTTCAACTGCAGGCGGTCCGGTTTGATGCTACTGATTACTTGCCGCATTTCTTCCAGTTCTGCCGGGGTATCGTTCATCCCGGGAATGATAAAAATCTCCAGGCAGATCATACCCCTGTATTCACGGCGAAACTGCACCAAACCGGAAATGATCTCGCGGCAGTCCAGGTTACAATGGGGCCGGTTTATTTTCTGAAACAGCGTCTCCGTAACCGCATCAAGGGAGGGAATAATCAGATCAGCCCGGTTTAACTGAGTGCGCACTTCCTGATGCTGCAAGAGGGTCCCGTTGGTCAAAACCGCCAAGTTATAATGGGGGAAATGATTCTTTATCCAGTCAATTATCTCGCCAATCCTGCTATGCAGCAAAGGCTCCCCGGAGCCGGCGATTGTTACATAGTCCAGGGCAGGCCCTTCCTGCAGCACTTCACCTAACTCCATCAGGATATCTTGCACCGGCACATATTCTTTACGGCATAATGTTAAATCTGTGGTGTCACCACACTCACAGTATACGCAATCCAGCGTGCAGGTCTTGTGGGGAAGGAGATCAACACCTAATGAGGCACCGAGCCGCCTTGAAGGAACAGGGCCAAACAGGTAGTTTCTTCGTTTTTTAGACATACCCAATTATTCTCCTTCATAACAGGTTTACCCTGCCTGATAAACTTGGTCCGTCATAATATTTAAACCTTTTTATGAGCATATGTCATTTAATTTCAACCAAGCATAGCGTAGTTGAAAAGTTTACGTGTATTTGTTGGAACTTCTTTTGTTGTTATTGCGTCGTTATTGAAA
>SKTJ01000297.1 GCA_007122565.1 Syntrophomonadaceae bacterium
TACTCAAGTTGAGTACGGGTAGAAGAAGAGTGAACTCGTTATAGTAAGGGGAATCAGGTGAAAGTCTACTCCACCTGACTGAACCCCCCCCCTACGATGCCAAAGGTGACTTAAGAGAAGATAAGGATAAAAAAAGGAGGCGACCGCAAATGGGTTCCAAAGCTGCCTTTTTACCCTCATCCCTGGAAAGCGGGGCGCTTAAAAAAAGGATTATAGAGATAGGGGCAAACGAGGTGGGGATTGGTGATGTTAGTGTGGGCATAGCGCCGGAACTGTCCCATATGCCACTTGCCATCGCGCTGGCTGTCCAACATCCTCCTTTGCAGACTCAGAATAGCCCAGCTTATCCTTATATCCATTTTTCTTTGGCCATAGACCGCCGTTTATTGGAGATTCAACGCATTGTCACCAGTGGGATACGCCGTAAGGGGTGGCGGGCACTACCCATTCCACCCGATTCCTGTCGTCATGATTCTTCATTTATATCAAGAATATTTAAACTATTTCCTCACAAGACTGCAGCAACCTGTGCCGGCTTGGGGTGGGTTGGGAAAAGCGGTCTTTTAATCAGCAGTCGCTTCGGCCCTCGCCTCAGTTGGGCTACAATCCTTACAAATGCTCCTCTGGAAGTGGATGCCACATCGATCAAAAGGAGTTTCTGCGGTCAGTGCTCTCGCTGTGTAGAAGCCTGTCCCGCCAATGCTATTAAAAATAAAAATTGGAAATATACCACCAGTTACCGCACGATGATTAATGTTAATCGCTGTGCTGCTGAGTTGCAGAAAAATAAAGAGCGTTATGGACAGTATGCCTGTGGTATCTGTATGATGGTTTGCCTACAAGGCCTGAAATAAAAAAAAGACCCGGGTTTCGGTAGGCGTTATTAACACCGCTTAAACTCCTCCTATATTACCTCTGGAAATAATCTTCTCTGGAATGCATTTAAAACCAATTGTATATCAGTTTGTATATCAATATTTTTATATTTATTTTTAAGGATAAAAAAAAGGTAAATGATGTTTTATGACGAATAATTTACCAGAAATAGATTGATATTTGTTGTTATTTGGATATTTGTAGCAAGTTAGGGGCTTAAGTAATTGTTCTATTATTATGTTTTTATAGTGTTGGTTGCCCTGATATTTTACCCTTTGCTTCTTTTAATTAGAAAAAAATATTCGGGGATTTCCACCCGCATGTGTCTTTATGTTGTGCTATGGTCTCTTATCCTTTCCTTTTTACTGCCGGGCATGCTAGGTATTTTAACACCGGGAACCTCTCTATTGCTTATATTTTTCTTATTCCTTTTTGGCGGGTTTGTGATTATTAATCGGGTGAGTGTAAGTAACAGGCGGGAAAAAATATTAGCACAGGGTGATAAAACGGGGAGCACTGTTGAAGTGGGTGGTTGCACGGCGGCATTTACACCATCAGGTAAAGAGGGGGGGGCGGATGAGAAACCGGTCCCAGCCTTGCCGCTACCGGAGACGGAAACAGAAGAAGATGTAATGGTTAATGTGGAAGAACCCATGAAAGAAGTGGTAGCAAGAGATACCGAAAAAGCTGCAGCAAGAGAAGTCTCAGAAGCTGTAGTCCTTTTTAAAGAGTTTCCTGCCCCGCATTTATTACCCAAAGAGAGTTATTATTTAGAATCGGAGAAGGGGGTCTTTTTGTTGCCGCACCGGGTTTTAACGTATAATGAACTGTTTGAAAGTGCATTCCAGGCCAGGAAAGAGTGTAATTACGAACTTGCAGTGGAAAATTTGAGGCAGTCACTGGATGGCACAACAGATATATTTTTAAAAGGAATGATTTATACAGAGTTGGTTTTCCTATACAAGGAGATGGGGAAATATCTGGAAGCAGCTGGTATGATACAGAGTTTTGTATCGGAAAATGGGGCTAAGCTGGTT
Source organism: Syntrophomonadaceae bacterium (assembly GCA_007122565.1). Lineage (GTDB taxonomy): Bacteria > Bacillota > Dethiobacteria > DTU022 > UBA8154 > UBA8154. The sequence continues at coordinate 1,914 of SKTJ01000297.1, forward strand.
CCTTCTTTGGTACGTCAGTTTGGGTCGTTGGTTAATTATCTGCAAACGATAGACCAAATATTAAAAAAGGCGGAGCAACCGGAATTGCCTTATTCTCAGGTACCCCGCCTCATTAAACTGCGTGCGGAAAAGTTGTTAAAAGAATAAATGTGCTTGGTAAAACTCATTAAAGGGAGGTTGAATCCAATGAAGAGGAGTAAGGAGATAGTCGGTGTGCCGATTATCAGTATTTCAGCTGGAATTCAAGTCGGGGCTGTTAAAGGGTTAGTTGTAAATCCCCAGCAAAAGACAGTTGAATTTTTGTTGCTTGAAGAGCAGAAAGGCAATAATGGGACCAAAGGTATTCCCTTTCGTTATGCCGAAGGGGTTGGGGAGTATGCCGTTACTGTGGAAAATGAAAGCGTGATGATGGAAATATCCCGCATTGGAATCTTGCAGGAATTACTGGAAAAAAACATTAACATTATCGGTACGAAAGTAATTACGAGAAAAGGTAAGTACCTGGGGGATGCGTGCGAGTTTTCGATTGATACTGAAACTGGCAACCTTAAGGAAATCTATTACCAGAATGATAATGAAAGCGAAAACAATGTTCCTATTCAAAGTGTAATCACACTTGGCAAGGAGGTGCTTGTCGTTGAAGAACCAGCGGCAGGTGAAGCAATCACTCCTTCTAAAGATAAAAAAGTAAATTTTAAGGCGGGAAATGAGAGATCGTCCGGTAGCCAGGGGGTGGAGCAGCCAACAATGGAGCAAGCTGTGGTCATAGAAGCCGCAATTGAGCAGCCTCTTGCGCAACCCGCAACTCACGAAACTGAGCAGCCTGAAAAGGGTGCTTTTACCCCCGCAGCAGGTCTGACTGATAGGGAAATGTTAAGCTCCCTCAACTCCGGCGATTTGGATCCCGCAGACGCATTTATTCAGAGACAAAGACAGTTTCTAATCGGCAAGGCACTGCTTAAGGATCTTCAGTCAAAGGAAGGGGAAGTAATTGCCTGGGAAAACGAGGTTGTGACAGAACAACTTTTTGAAAAGGTATACAAAATCGGAGCGCAAAAGATTATGGAGCTGGCCATGTCTGTGAGGGAATGATATGGGGTTTTGGAGGAATATATCAGTTAAACACCGGAAGTATTTAATCCTTTTAACGCTGATATTCTTTCAAATTTTCTTTGGAATCGGTGGGGGTATTGTTGCCGCCGGCATTTATCACGTAAAGAGTAATAATATTCTTCCGGGGGTTGTAGTATCGGGCGTTCAGTTGTATGGGTTGAGCAAGGCTGAGGCCAGGGATGTATTAGGTAGTAAATTACCCCTTCCCTCAGCAATAACTCTTGTATGGGAAGACGAGCAGTTTAGAGTTCCCCTGGATGATGCTGTAAGTCAATACTTGCTTGATGAAGTGATTGACAGGGCAAAAGATTTAAGTGAATTTACTAGTGACGGGTTCTCTGTATTTAATCTTATAAGCTGGTCTCCCCGCGAACAATACCTTACTCCAAAGTTGACCGTATCCCCTGCTTATCTTTGGCATGAGCTGGTTAAAATAAAGAACATAATCGACCGGGAACCGCAAAATGCACGGATCGTACTGGAAAATAACATTCCCCTTCTGCACGCTGAAGCGTGGGGAATAAGCTTGGATGTACAGAATAGTAGAAAAGTTATTATGGAATATCTTGCAAGGGGAGAGACGGAAAATATACCCCTGCAAGTTGCCTATGCGGAACCGGATGTTATCGGTGAACAGTTGCCTGATTTTAGCCATATGCTGGCCGTTGTAAGAACTACCCTGGATGACAACGAGCCGGATCGCCTGCACAATATAGAGTTGGCAACGGAGATGCTGACCGAACTATATATGGAGCCGGGGGAAGTCTTTTCTTTCAATGAAACAATGGGACAGGCAACTTTGGAAAAGGGATTTCGCGAGGTGCTGGTTATTATAAACAGGGAATTTGTTCCCGGAATTGGTGGTGGGATCTGCCAGGTGGCGACTACCATTTACCAGGCGGCCCTCAAAGCTGAATTGGATATCGTGCAACGCTCACCGCACAGTCGTCCCGTTTCTTATGTTCCCCTGGGGCAGGATGCCACAGTGAGCTATAATTTGCTCGATTTGAAGATCCGGAACAATCGGGACTTTCCTATTTTAATGGTGGGAGCGGTAAATGAATTTCTCCAATTTGCTTTTTACGGAGCAGAGCGGGATGAAACCATAAAAATCGAAATCAGCAGTGAAGATATAGAGGTTATCCCTTCCCAAACGCTGGAGCAGCCTGACCCTAATTTACCAAGGGATACAATACAAATCGTACGTGAGGGGCAAGACGGTTATAAAGTGCATGTATTCAGAATAATTTATGAAAATGAGCGGAAAATTTTGAAGGAACTGATTTCCACAGATATTTACATGCCGGTAAATGAAGTTGTCAGGGTAGGTAGAAAACAGGTCTTCCTGGAGAGTAAGTAATGATACTTTGAATTACAAGAAGGCATGATGCGAATTACCTGTTTACGGTGAGATCGGCAGTAAAGGGGTGAGCGTATTTTGGCAGGGGATCAACGAGATGGGCAAATTGGTGTTGTCGAAGGAAGATTTAAAATAACTGATCCGGAAAAGGGGGGTAAGCAGGCCATACTATATCCTCCCGAAGAGGGGGGTGCTATCTATGTAAACGGGGAAGAACTGGAAGACCGGATTTCGTGTGATTCTCAAGATATTATTATATTGGAACCAACTACCTTTATGGAGGATGCCCGTATTGAAGTTAAAATTTCCCCCGACGGTCTTTATGCCTTCGCAGCTGTCTTCCCCCGATTAGTTGTTTCCTATCAGCTTAAAGATGCTCCTCTCTCTCTAAGTTTAAAGCCACAACTGGAAAAACGGGAGAAAAGTGAAAAAATACTTACTCTGGAGCAGGCTGAGCAGGAGTTAAAAAAACACGGTGTAACATACGGGTTAAACATGGCTGGCCTGAACCAACTGGTAAAAAATGCTGCAGGGGAGTTTAATACCGTTGCCCGGGGCCGGGAGATGCAGGAAGGTCAGGACGGACGCCTTGAGTTTGTTGTCAACCCGGAAGTGCAGGTTATCAGTTATGAGGAAGAAAACGAAAGGGCTGATTTTCGGGAAAAATTTCGCTACCCGGCAGTAAAAAAGGAAGATGTAATCGCTATCCTGCACCCCCCGGAGGAGGGAAAACCGGGGCAGCAGGTAACAGGTGAGATGATTGTTCCTAAACCTGTTAAGGCTGCTAAGGTCCGTTGCGGGGAAGGAACCGCGTTTGCCGATAATCAAAAAGAGATTGTTGCACAAAAAGACGGTCGTATGATTGTTACTGGAAATCATATAAAGGTTGTCAATCTGCTCGTACATAATGGTGACGTAAACATGGAAAGCGGTAACATCCGCTTTAACGGGGATATTCGTATTTTCGGCAACGTCATGGAAGGAATGCTTGTAGAATCCAGCGGCGCATTGGTTGTTGAAAACA
>SKTJ01000130.1 GCA_007122565.1 Syntrophomonadaceae bacterium
ACATCTGCTTCTTTCTGCTCCGGAACTATTGCTTCGATCTGGCTTAAGAGCTCTTCATCGGTAAAGTGCTTCAACTGAATTGCCCCTGTGGGACATTTTCTATTGCACAAACCGTCCCCTTTGCAGGTAGCAGCGATAACCCTTGCCCTTCTTCCCTCGCCTGAATCATAGAATTCCACTGCACCGTAAAGGCAGGCTGCAATACAGGCACCACAGGAAACACATTTACTCTCATCCACCTCGCAAATAGCACCGGAAGCGGTGACCATATCATTGGAGAGAAGGGTTAAAGCCCGGCCGGCAGCTCCATAAGCCTGTGCCACCGTCTCCTTGATCATCTTGGGGTATTGAGCCATACCGCACAGGTATACCCCTTCAGTGGCAAATTCAACAGGCTTAAGTTTGGCATGGGCTTCTTTAAAGAAGCCGTCGGGGTTCAAGCCTGCTTTGAATAAGGTTTCCACTTCCCTGGTTCCTGCAGAGGGGATTACCGCCGCAGCTAGCGCAATGAAATCCGCATCCAGCTCCAGGTTTTTACCTAAAACATAATCGGTGAGAGTAACTCTTAAGACGGGACGGCCTTCTGCCTCTGTAGCTTCCACCTGGGGCTCGTGGCCCTGCTCATAACGGATAAACCTGACCTCTTTCTCTGCTGCTTCCCGGTAGTAATCCTCATTGTAGCCATATGTCCTGACGTCCCGGAAAAGGATGTAGATATCCATCCCGGGATTTTTCTCTTTTAGCCTGATAGCATTTTTAACAGATTCGTTGCAACAAATGCGGCTGCAATAGTCTCTGTCTTCATTCCTGCAGCCTACGCACTGGATCATTACCATACTTTCTGCATTAATAACCTCTTCGTTTGCTGCAGCGATCTGCTCATCCAACTCCAGATGGGTCATAACCCTTTCATCCTCACCGTACAGATACTCGGTGGGTGTATACTGATCGGCCCCTACAGCGATCACGGTTGCCCCGTGTTTTATCTCTTTATGGCGTTCACCAAATTTTACGCCTGTTTTGAAATTTCCCACATAGCCGGAAGCCTCTGTAACAGTGGCATCCGTATATACGTGGATCATGGGATGTTTATATACTTTCCCCATCAGTTCATGCAGATAGGCCTGCACATCCAGCCCTTCAAGGGTGTCATGAACCCGCCTCGCTGTTCCGCCCAACTCTTTTTCCTTTTCCAGCAGGTAAACTTCATGTCCCTGCCCGGCGATAGAGAGAGCACACGTCATCCCGGCGATACCTCCACCCACAACTAAGGCTCTCTTGTCCACTTGCAGGTCAATATCCTGCAAGGGCTCCAAGTGCCGGGTTCTGGCTACGGCCATGCGTATAATATCCTTGGCTTTCTCCGTGGCATCTTCCTTTTCCCTGGGGTGGACCCAGGAGCAGTGTTCCCGGATATTGGCCATTTCGCAGTAATATTGATTCAGTCCCGCCTCCCGCAGGGTGCTCCGGAACAACGGTTCAAGGGTCCGGGGGGAGCAGGCAGCCACAACCACCCGGTTAAGTCCTTTTTCCCTGATCATCTCCGTAATTTCTTCAGCACTGTTGGTCGCACAGGCAAAGAGCTGTTCCTGCGCGTAAACAACATTGGGGAGGCTCAGGGCGTAATCAACAGTGGAAGGAACATTAACCACACCGGAAATGTTCGTCCCGCAGTGGCACACAAAGACACCAACCCTTGGTTCCTCGCCTGAAACATCCTTTTCCTGTGGATATTCCTTCTCCAGGGAAAGATCTCCCCTTCTGTAGTTAAGCAGCTCGCCACACTGGGATCCGGCACCGCTGGCAGTCACCACCGACTCGGGGATATCCACCGGTCCATGGAAGGATCCGCTGATAAATAATCCGGGCCGGGAGCTCTCCATGGCATTAACAGGATTGGTCTTGCAAAATCCATGGGCGTTGAGCTCAATGCCGAATTTACTCTCCAGTTCTTTAAAATCCACGGGAGGATTCATACCCACAGATAACACAACCAGGTCGAACTCTTCTTCTATTACTCCCGCATCGTTGGTGGCATAGCGGATCACAATATTCTTGGTTTCCGGATCCTCTTTTAGCACCGACGTATAGCTTCTGATAAATTTAACCCCGGGAAGATCCTCCGCCCGCTCATAATAGCGTTCGAAATCCTTTCCGAAAGACCGGATATCGTTGTGGAAGATGGTACACTCGGCTTCTGCAGCATGACCCTTTGTTAAAATCACCTGTTTTTGTGTATAAGTGCAGCATACGGCTGAACAGTAGCTGTTAGCCCCTTCAGGGTTAACCTGCCTTGAACCGACACACTGAATCCAGGCTATTTTATGGGGATGCTTCATGTCGGAAGGCCTGAGCACCTGGCCTTCGTACGGTCCCGTGGAAGCCAAAAGGCGTTCGTAATCCATGCTCGTTACCACGTTTGCATATTTACCGATACCATAGTCTTCCCTCAGCTTTGGATCATAGGGCTCGAAGCCCGGGGCCAGTACAATCGCCCCGACTTTCACTTCCACCCTCTCCTCCTCCTGGCTAAAATCTATGGCATCATTTTTACAAACTGCCTCACAAATGGTACAGGTCTTATCCTGAAGGTAACGGCAGCTTTCATCCACATAAGTGATCAGGGGGATGGCCTGGGAATAGTAAATGTGGATGGCTTTGTTTTTCGAGATGTTCCGGTTATATTGATCAGGATATTGAACCGGGCAGTTTTCCACACAGACACCACAACCGGTGCATTTATCCTCTAAAACATATCTGGGCTTCTTCGTCAGCGTAACCCTGAAATTTCCTGCTTTTCCTTCCACACGGTCAACTTCCGTATAGGAAAGCACTTCTATATTTGTATGCCGGTCGACCTCGACCAGTTTAGGTGAAAGTATTCACATTGAGCAGTCGTTAGTGGGAAAGGTCTTATCCAGTTGGGCCATATGTCCCCCAATCGAAGGAGCTTTATCAACAAGATAAACCTTAAAACCGGAAGAAGCAAGATCCAGTGATGCCTGAATGCCGCTGATTCCTCCACCAACTACCATAACATCGCCACGATTACTGGCTGCAAGGCTTTGTGTGAGCTGCCCGCAAACACTCCCCAGCTCTTGACCCATTAGTTCTTTTTCCACTTCTATCACCTCATCAGGTTTCATGTGATCGCTTCCAGAATGATCTCCGTGATGTCCTTAACCTGGATGGTATCCTCATAATTCAGGCCTGACCTGCTCTCCTCCAGGGCATCAACACAGTACGGACAGGCGGTAGCCAATACCTCCGCCCCAAGTCCAACCGCCTCTTTTACTCTGAGGTTGGAGAACCTTTCAGACATCTCCGTATCAATCCAAATCCTGCCGCCTCCCATGCCACAACAAAGACTGCTTTCCCGTGACTCGTGCATCTCCACCAGCTCTAGGCCGGGAAGCTGCTTTAAAAGGGTCCGCGGATCATCATAGATGCCATTATGCCGCCCCAGGTAACATGGATCATGGTAGGTCACTTTCTTCCCGTATTCTTTGCTCACTTCAAGCCTGCCTGCGTTGATCAGCTCCAATAAATACTCCGTGATATGGACTACTTCAAAATTTGCCTTAAGTTCAGGGTATTCGTGCTTAAATGTGTGGTAGCAATGGGGGGAAGAAACAAGGATCCTTTTCACACCGTTGTCGATAAAGGTTTTGATGTTTTCCCGGGCCATGCTTTTAAATACGTCTTCGTTGCCTGTCTTGCGGATGCTTTCTCCGCAGCAGTTCTCTTTGGTACCAAGAATACCGAATGGGACACCCGCTTTGTTTAAAAGCTTGGCGGTGGCCTGGGAAATTTCCTTTAGTCTTTGGTCATAAGTGACGTAGCAACAGGGAAAATACAAGATCTCCATCTCTTCCGTGAATGTTTTTACATTAAGCCCCTCTGCCCAGTCCGCCCTCTTTTCCCGTTCCGCTCCCAGGGGGTTGCCTTCGGCGGTAAGGCTCACGCTTGCAGAGCGTACGGGCTTGAGAAATGTGGGAGAAACACCGTATAAATTTGCAATGCGACGCAGGGCCACCACATCGTCTATTTGCTTAACGTCCCGGGGGCATTCCCGGGGACACCTGCCACAGGTGGTGCAACGCCAGACATCTTCGAGGTCAATTTCAGGTATACCAAATGTTGCCTCCCGGATTAGCCTGCGTATACTGAAATTTGTAACCCTGTTCCAGGGACAAAGGGTATCGCATTTCCCGCACTGGTAACAGAATTTAACAGCATCTCCACCCAATTCCTTTATTTCCTCTATAACTTCTTTGATTGGGGATTCAGTCTCCACGATAATTAATCCCTTCTTTCCCGAGCGGAACGGCTCCGGTGCTGTTCCCTACTTTTTTGTGAGATTCGGGCGAATGTATCCGCCAACTGCTCATAGCCATACCTGTCTAGTAAAGATTTCAAACCCAGTGCTACATCGTCCAGTTTCTCTTCGTCTCCCTCTACTTCCTCTTCCACCTCTTCGTAAGTCAGGGCATTAGGTGGACACGCCTGGACACACACCGGTAATTCCCTGGGCGGGTCGTCTTCACACATATCGCATTTGAGCGGAAGGCCGGTACCCGGTTCTTTGAATAGATCCCTTGCCGGGCAGATACTCCCGCAGAAACTGCAATCGCTGTATTCGTTTCCGTTAATCGTATAGACGCGTCTGCCGTCACATGCGGCCTTGGTATAGTCAGTGGCACGTATGGGCACATACTCATCATTTTGGGGATTGATCATCATCCTGATACGGGCTCTCGCCGGGTTTACGCTGCTATACTTGGGGTTGGCATGGAATGCAGAACAAGCCAGTTGGCATGAACGGCAACCAACGCATTTGTCCACATCAACTCTTATCCTTCTAACTTTTTTCTTCTCCGGTTCACCTTTCACGGCTGGCACCCCCCGTCTTTTGTGCTTCTTGTTTTTGCTTCTCCTGAGAAGGAGGAAGTTCATCGCCTGTCAGGATCCCTCTTTTAATGAGGTCGTCGCTCACGTAGCCCAGGCCCAGTTCGTGCAAGGTATCTTTTCTGGGGATCCCATCTATAGTCCAACCTTTGAACTCATAATAGTCGTCCAGCAAATTTTGCTCGAACTCATGGTCTCTTACTGCCCAGTGGTCTTCGGGAGGCTTTTCATCTTTTCTCCTCAGGCCCCTCCGTACATTGAGAGCCCTGATTAAATTGCGATTCCTGGCGGCTATTTTCCATAACCCGTCTTTATCAAGTTCCAAGCCGTGGGCAAGCTTAATAAAGTCCGGAATGTTGTGTATATGATAGGGAGGTCTTCCACCAAATTGTCCTCCCCTGAATGATGACACAAAAGCACAGAGTCCAACGGCATCGTCAACGTAATGCATTATTTCATTCCAATCGACAATCATGCAGGATTCCTCATTAGTTACATCATACTTTTTTTCCCATTCCACAAATATTTGCTTCATTCTCTCGTTTGGGGCTGCTTCCCACCCGCTGACAAACTCTTCCCTCTCTTCCCTGGTGGGAAGGGGATCCTGGGGAAAGGAACCTTCAATTTGCGGAACATTCATCTTTTCACCGGTAGCTGTCATGAGAAAATAGGGGGGGTTCAGCTTCCCAAGCTTGAGCGGTACCTGCTCAAACTTTTTCAGGGTATTATGGTCGTACTTTTCGGCGCCTTTACCGATCTGGCGGGCCGCCCAGTAGATGCCATTGGCCAAGACATCGCCGATTCCGTCACGGCGGGCTATTTTATCCAGGAGATAGTAAAACCTGTCTTTGACGTCAGACGGAAAATTTGGCAGGTCAGCGTCAGTTAAAATACCAACTTTGTAAAGTTCAATGGCAAAAGCCATCACCTGCGGCGTTGAGTATGAATCAAAGCCATACTCAAGGGCAACAGGGGTTATTTCATAACTGAAATCGTGTTCTTTAAAGGCAGCCATATGATAAGTTGCCCTGCCAAAGCATTTTACAAAATTATTTTTACGTCCAGGCCACGCCATCAGTAAATGACAATGTTTGGGGCAATTATAGCATCCGGTCCATCTAAGCAGGTTTTCTTCAGTAAACTTTACATACTTTTCTTCATATTCTTCGCTCCAAAACCCTTTTCTGCGTACCCGGGCATTGCCCCACGAAAAATTATCGTGGTGAAAAGTATCCGTATAGCTGTCCGCCATCGTGTCACCGGTAGCCGGGTTCTCATAAATCTCCTTTGTCAGTCTCAGATATGATTCAAATAGCTCCTTGGGGTAAGCAACATTGAGTTCCTTTGTGCCACGCACCGCGATCGCTTTTAATTTTTTATCTCCCATAATTGCACCGGCTCCGCCCCGTGCAGCACTGGAACTGCCATGTTCGATGCTGGCAAAATAAACTCTGTTTTCACCGGCCAGGCCGATAGAAACTACCTGAACATCCTGATCGTTTAACTCTTTTCTAAGGATGTCTGCCGTTTCGTTTGCTCCTTTACCCTTAAGATGGGAAGCATCACGTATTTCCACTTTGTCATTGTTTATCCACAGATAGACCAGATCGGGGGATTTGCCGGAAATTACTATTCGATCAAAACCTGCATGTTTAAGTTCCGGACCCCAATATCCTCCCAGGACTGAATGCAAATACATATTTGTCTGGGGGGCAAAAGAATTAACAACAGTACGGTTTGCGCCGCAAACAGGTGTGGCAGTTAGCATACCGGTGCTGAATATTAATAAATTTTCAGGAGAAAATGGCTCCACTTCAGGAGGAACCCGATCCCACAATTCTTTAATAGCCGTACCCTGGCCCCCCAAATGTTGTTCGGTTATTTCCGGGTCTGTTTCAACCTTTTCAATGTTCCCGCGGGACAAATCAACTTCTAATTTATATCCGGTTTCTGCGTACCTCATTTTTTCAACACCTCTCAATACCTCTATTAAATAATAATGGTATTATCCTGTTTGGTTGTTTGAGTTTCACTTCTATTGATTATGACGCAATACTGGGGCATCTGCCTGTCAATATTAAAAAGCAGCCGCGCCACACCATCCTTCAGTCCCAATAGTGAGTTTTAAGCGCAGACAGCCGCCACACCAATGTCCAGCAAACGCAGCAACAACCCCTTTTTATTACACTCATAAGGAAATTAACAAATCTTATTGGCAGCACTAATGAAAAACTTTTGCCTGCAGCCGACCGCCAGGACCGGCTGCAGGCCTTGCTAATGATTAACAGGGGGCCTTTGGTTATGCCTCCTATTTTTTAAACTCGGCAGGTCTCCGCTCCATAAACGCGCTGATACCTTCTTTCGCCGCATCGGTGCAGGCGATCTTACCGAATGCCTTGTAGCCTATTCCCAGGGCCACTTCAAAGGAATCGGCTGCTGCCCCTTCTTCGATGGCCTGCGTGATGATCGCCACTGCCTCGTCGCTCAGGCGCAACTTGCCGGCTGTGGGGTTCTCGGCCTTGGCAATGGGCTCCAGTTTTACCGGTGCATCGGGAATACGTGGTACCGGTTTACCGGCCATTTCTTTAACTTCTTTCACGGCAAGTTCGATCAGCTCACGATAATTGTCTGCCAGAGCGCTGAAGATTCCCAGTTCAAAAGCTTCCTTGGATTTCATCGGCCTGGCTACACGGATCATATCATTGAAAACTGCTGCAGCCTGGGGCCAGCGGCGGTAAGGTACAATCAGGCCACCGATACCGGGCAGAATCCCCAGTGTCACTTCGGGGAACTGGAGCCAGGCACTTTTAGTCGCTACCAGCTTATGGCAACGGAGGGCCAGTTCAAAGCCGCCACCCAGAGCCATGCCGTTCAGGGCAGCTACAACAGGCTTTTCGCACTGGTCCAGGTAACGGAGCAATGCGGAACAATCTGCGGCGTACTTCTCCGAAGCTGCCGCATCACCGAGCATGGTGGGGAATTTGCCGATGTCGGCACCGGCACAGAAAGCACGCTCGCCGTAACCGGTGATCACAAAGCCCTTGACTGCCGGATCAGTTTCAAATTCCTTGAGTACTTCCAGGATTTCCATGGTTACTTCATCGCTGAGGGCATTCATTACCTGGGGACGACGGATGGTGATTACCTTAACACCGTCCATATCATCGATGAGCAGGTGACGCTTGAACTGCTGGTAGCGTGCATAATCCCCGTCGATCCCCGGCATACCGGGTCGGTCTTGCTGGAAACCGCTGATTATATTCTTTGTTTCCCCTTCGCCCAGGTCACGCATGATATCAAAGGGTCCCTTGCGGAAGCCAAGGGCAATCTGGCAGCCCAGGTTCAGGTCTGCGAGGGTGCCGATATCCCGGTTGATAATATCAAAGCTCTGGGAAAAAAGGATGCCGAGCAGGCGGTTCCGCACATAGTTTGCCACATCATCAGCCACTTCCACTTTTTCTCCCCGCTTGGCAGTTACCCACGTGTCCACAGAACGGAGAATATTGGCCGGCAGGTAATGATCCCCTTCTTCCATCTGCAGTGTATTTGTTTCCACGATAATGGGGTTACCCCGGGCCAGGTTTAATACGAAGAAGGGACCGGCAAACACGTATGACTGTGCCACTTTGTCTATCTGCACGGAAGTAGCTTTGTCCAGTAAGTAAGCAGCATCATTACACCAGTTATCAAAAATACGGTCCAGCACAAAGCAGATTTCGTCCTGCGTCACGATGGGTACTTTCCCTGTGGTGCAAAACATCCAGCTCAGGTAATCCACTACTTCCCGGTTTGACTTCTCCCAGGTAACTATCTCAACACACGGGTTCTGCCAGGCCGGGGCAAAAAAATGGGTAATCGTGGTACGCCCGGGAAGCTTAGCCTCGCTGAAAATGCGCTGGGCCGGTATGGAGCTGGTATTGGAGGTAATGATCGTGTCCTCCCGCACAATGCTCTCAATCTGAGCAACGATTTTACGTTTGATTGGCAGGTTTTCTGTAGCAGCCTCGATTACAAGGTCCGCATCTTTAATATCGTTATAATCCGTGGTAAATACAATATTCTGCCCCACAACTGCTGCCTGATCCGCCGTCATCTTTTTCTTATCAATAGCCTTCTGCATGTAGCCCTGAATACGCTTATTTGCATTTTCCAGAGGCTGCTCCACCACATCTACAATAATCAGCTTTCCATCGGGAATGGCGCTTTTCAGGTAGTAACCAATGTCGGGGCCGATGGTTCCGGCACCAATAATAGCAAATACCTTGGGCAGGGGCTTCTTTGCCTCATAAAGCAAAGGGTTAAAGAAACCGGGATAAAGCTCTCTTTTCATAACTTTACCTCCTTTATTATAGGGCGCTTATTGTTGCGCCCTTTACGAACTATCCGGGCAACGATCTGTTCATCTCTATAGGTTCCCGGGCCCGGGCGGTGGGCAGCCGCCCCTAAAATGTCCCCTTCTTTTAATTGTCAACTGTCAACTGTAAACTGTCAACTGTAAATTGTTAACTGCCCTGTCAACTGCCTAACATGTCCCTTGCAATAACCAGTCGCTGTACTTCGTTGGCACCCTCGAAAATGGCGAAAACCTTGGCGTCGCGCATGTACCGCTCCACCGGGTAGTCCTTGCTGCAGCCGTCAAGCCCCATCAGCTGTACCGCGCTGGAGGTTACATTCATGACATTATCGGTGGCAAAGAGCTTGGCCATGGCGGAAAAGCGAATATAAACGTCCTCGAACTCGCTCTTGTTGTCGTAGCGCCAAGCTGCCCCATGGACGAGGTGCCGTGCAGCCTGGACGTTTGTCTCCATGTCCGCCAGGGCAAACTGGACCGCCTGCTGCCGGGCAAGGTGTTTTCTTTCCCGCACATATGCCGTCGCTGCATCGAGGGCACCCTGGGCCAGCCCTGTGGCCATTGCACCCGTCATGATGCGCCCCTTGTCCAGGGAGTCGAGGGCGATGCGGAAACCGTCGCCGATCTTACCTAAAATATCCTTCTTGGGGACGCGCAAATCCTCAAAACTCATCTCGCAGGTGGTAGAGCCGCGGAATCCCATTTTTTTCTCCTTATTGCCAATGTTCATGCCGGGGGTCCCCAGCTCTACCAGGAAAGCCGTTATCCGGTCCTTGCCGTCCACTTTTACCTTGGCGAACACCGTTTCTATATCGGCAACGTCAGCATGGGTGATAAAGATTTTACTGCCGTTGATGATGTAGTCATCACCATCGGGTACTGCCCGGGTCATCATTGCGCCCACGTCCGAACCGGAATTGGGTTCACTAAGGGCAAATGAAGCATGAATTTCGCCTCTGGCACAGCGCGGCATATACTTCTGCTTCTGTTCCTCAGTTCCCCAGATTGCAATGGGGGCGGCTCCAAGGTGCTGGTTCCCCAGCACGATGGAGGAAGCGCTGCAGACGCGGTTAATTTCCTCGATGACCACACAGAGGGTTAGAAGTTTGCCGTCTATGCCACCGTGTTCAGGTTGAGCGATCGTACGGAAAATGCCGTTTTCCGCAAACAGTTTTTCCACTTCCCGCGAGTACTCCCCTTTGGCCTCGATCTCCGCGGCCCGGGGCGCTACGTGTTCTTGCATCATTTTGCGCGTTTTCTGTTGCCAGTGAAGTTGTTCTTCACTCAGTCGCAGATCCATATTTACCTCCCCACTCTCCATAATATCAACTGCTCATTTTCTTCCTTCTTTAAGACCCCTTCTTTGCTTCCAGGGCCGCAACAATTCTTTCCGGTGTAATGGGAAGATCCCGGATGCGTATTCCCAGGGCATCCCAAACAGCGTTGGCAATGGCGGGAGCACTGCCCACCAGGGGCGGCTCACCGATCCCCTTGGCGCCGAAAGGCCCTTTTTCGTCAATCGTTTCCACAATCACCGATTCAATGTTGGGCATGTCAGGGAACGTTAGAATCTTGTAATCCAGGAAATTACCGTTCAGCACCTTGCCCTTGTCCAACTGCAATTCTTCCATCAGGCTGTAACCCAAACCCTGGGCACAACCGCCCTCTAGCTGGCCTTCCACCGCCATGGGGTTAAGGGCCCGGCCCACGTCCATTGCAATAACGTACTTAAGAATTTTTATATGGCCCGTTTCCTGATCAACTTCCACCTCCACGCCGTGTACGCCGTAGGTGTAGGCGGCGGAAAAGTTACCTTTCATTTCCCGGTCCAGCATCACTGTGGGGGGGTCATAGAACTCGGAGACTACAACCTGCCGCCCGTTAGTGCGAAAATGGATTGCCCGCAGCAGTTTGTCCAGGGCCATGGAAACTTCTGCATTGTTCCTGGAATAGACCATGCGGTCCCGGAGATAGAGGCTCTCTTTAGGCTCTTTAAGCATCCCGGCGGCAAACTCCAGAATCTCTTCTTTCGCTTTGCGTGCCGCATAGAGGGCTGAGTTGCCACCTACAAAAGTTGAACGGCTGGCGTGGGCACCTGCATCCCAGATCTCCAGGTTCGTATCTTTCATGATTACTTCCACATCTTCGATCTCCACACCCAGTTCCTCGGCCACAATCTGGGCCAGGACTGTATCCGACCCCTGTCCCATATCGGAAGCGCTGGTAAGGACCGTAACTTTGCCGTAATCATCCAGTTTCAAAATTGTGCCGGTACCGTCGGATTTATAGATACGGGCACCACCGCCCACATGAATCAGAGAGGAGATCCCAACACCCCGGCCATTACCTTTACCTCTTTTTTCGTCCCACTGCAATTTTTCCTTGACCGCTACCAGGCATTCCTCCATGCCGCAACTGCCTATCTCAAACCTTTGGGGGGTAATTTCACCCGGCTTGTTACGGTTAAGCATACGGAATTCCCATGGATCGATTCCTGCTTTTTCGGCCAGTGTATCGATCTGGCTTTCAATGGCAAAGGTAGCCTGCGGGTTACCGTAACCGCGCATCGCTGTGCTGTAGATATTGTTTGTGTGAACACACTTGGCCACATAGCGGATGTTTTCAACTTGGTAGAGGGAAGAGATAGGCATCATCATCACAGAGGGGGTAGTAGCACCCCAGGAGGTGTATGCCCCGTTGTCCAGGATCATATCCACATCTCTGAATGTAAGTTTGCCTTCTTTTGTACATCCCTGTGAAATTTTCGCCCGTACAGGTTGCCGTCCGGGAGAGGCAAAAAATTCCTCTTCCCTGGTGTAGACCAGTTTAACCGGCCTTCCCGTATAATGGGCCAACAAAATAGTAATGAATTCAAATGGATAGGTGTCGAGCTTGCTGCCAAAACCCCCACCGATGGCCGTCTGGATGACCTGGACCCTTTTACCTTTCAGCCCGAGCGCCTTCATTGCATCCTGGAAATCCTTTTGGGCCAGATAGCGTATCTGCGTGGGGCTGTAGACGGTGAGGTTTCCATTGGCATGAAACTGGGCAATACAGCCACTGGTTCCGAGGCAACAGTGTGTCACAAAAGGCAGCGTATAATTTTCCTCAACAATAAAATCAGCCTTTTTACGCCCCTCTTCCACATCGCCACAGAGCATTTTCCAGGGGAGTTTCAATACATTGCTTCCTTTTTCCTCGTGGATCAGGGGAGCCCCTTCCTGCATTGCTTCCTCCGGATCAAAAACTCCGGGCAACTCCTCGTATACCACGTCGATAAGCTTAACCGCCTCTGCAGCGATCTCAGCCGTATCCGCCGCAACAGCGGCTACCTCATCACGGTACTGGCGCACTTTATCCTTTTTCAGTACCGGGTTATCCTTGATAAAACCAACGCGAATCTCCGGTGTGTTGTAGCCGGTAATTACGGCCCGCACTCCGGGCAGCTTTTCCGCTTTTGTGGTATCGATGCTCACTATTTTAGCATGGGCATACTTGCTCCAGAGAATTTTCCCATAGAGCATGCGCGGCAGCTTAACGTCATGAATATACTGGGTCCGCCCCTGTACTTTATCCCAGGCATCAAGCTTGGGGACACGTTGACCTATTTTCAACAGTTGCCCGTCCTTAATTTGTGGTTCAAGAACCTTTGCCAAACTAGAGCACCTCCTTCTCAGAAGCATCCTTAACCGCTTCCACGATCTTGGTATAACCTGTGCAACGGCAGAGGTTTCCGGCCATGCCCTTACGGATCTCCTCTTCTGTGGGACGGGG
Organism: Syntrophomonadaceae bacterium; assembly: GCA_007122565.1. GTDB lineage: Bacteria > Bacillota > Dethiobacteria > DTU022 > UBA8154 > UBA8154. Next base: position 13,034 of record SKTJ01000130.1, read on the forward strand.
TTTTGCCATAAGCAGCGCTTTTGCCGACATGACCATGCCCGGCGTACAGAAACCGCATTGGACCGCACCCTTCTCCACAAAAGACTTCTGCAACGGATCCAGTTCGCCCCGCGGGCCGGAGAGACCTTCGATGGTTACGACACTGCGTCCGTTAACAGCAGGCGCCAGCATCAGGCAGGAGTTTACAGCCACGTCATCCACCAAAACGGTACAGGAACCGCACTCCCCGTAACCACACCCCTCCTTGGCGCCATACAACTCAAAGTTGTCCCGCAACATATCCAGTAATGTTATATGATCATCAATGTTAATGCAAACATCTTCGCCGTTTAGCTTGAAAGATATTTTCACCGCCATCACCCTTTCATCCATGCTTTGTTAACCCGCCTAAGCGCTGTCTCGGCGGCGCGTGGGATCAGCGCGCAAATCATCTTCTTACGGTAATCCGCCGTGGTACGGAAACTGGTACGGGGATTGGATTCGCTCACAGCTACCTGTGCGGCCTGCTCCCAGATCTCCCGGCTCAGCGGTTTGCCGGTAACAAATGCTTCTGCTTTTTTTGCCCGGAACGGTATGGGCCCCGCTAAACTGAGGGCAATTCTGGCCTCCTGGCATACCATATTGTCATCAGGCACAATGATTACGGCAATGCCCAAAAGGGGCAAATCCATTGCTTTGCGCCGTGAATGTTTAATATAGCACGAACCGGCCCCTTGCGGCAGTGTGGGGATGCGGATAGCACGCAGGATCTCTCCTGCGGCCAGTGCTGTTTTGCCCGGTCCCTGAAAGAACTCTTCAACATTGACCTGCCGTTCTCCTGCCGGTCCATCCAACACCAGCTTCGCTCCCAGGGCCACAACAGGAGCTGCTGTATCAGCAGAGGGGGCCCCGTTGCAGATGTTCCCTCCGATGGTAGCCACGTTGCGTACCTGAACAGATCCTAAATTATCAACAGCATCGGCCAACAGGGAAAACTTTTCCCGTATCAACTTCGACTGCTCGATCATACGGTGGGTCACCATAGCACCAATGCAAAGTTCACCGTTACTGTAGTCTATATCCTGTAATTCAGGGATACAGCGCAGGGATATAAGATGATCCGGTGTTTTTGTTTCCTGCTTAATCTCTATGATCAGATCCGTGCCGCCGGCAAGCAGCTTGGCGGTCTCACCGTGCCCCTCCAGCAATGCAAAAGCGTCTTTCAATGATTCAGGTTCATGATAAGTTAGTCTTCTCAACTTGTTCCCTCCCTCCTTAAAACAAAGGTAAGTAAAAACACTCCTATTTCCCAGCAGTCCGCAATCCGGCAGTTGCAGCTTCGTCAACCGTTAGCGTCTCCCCATTAACAACAACACCGTAATCCTGCCTGGCCTTTTCCACTGAAACCACGCCGTTTTTAACATCCTTTAACACTTTCTCCGCAGGCCGCAGCATGGGGTCACCATAACCGCCGCCGCCACCGGCTTGCTGGTACCAAACCGTGCCCGTCGGCACATCGGGAACAAGCTCCTTGCTCAGGGGCACATGAGTGGTACCATCGGGATAGCGCAGTTCAATAATATTCAGCGTCCCTTTCTTGCCGCCGAAGAGGCCGAAGGCCGTTTCCACATCTCCGTCACCGAAAGTGATCACTTTCATATCCTCCCCATCCAGGGAAAACTCCGTTTCCACTCCGAGGCCGCCGCGCCACTGACCGGCACCGGCCGAATCCATCAGATACTCATGCTTCTTCAGCAGATGGGGATCCTGCTGCTCAAACATTTCATAATCCTGAGCCAAAACTCCGCCGGAAGCATCAATCATCCCAATATGGTCATAACCGTCAAAACCGTATGTGCCGCCGGATCCTCCTTTCATTCCGAGGAAAATAATATCCACAAAAGGAGCATTTTTACGGGGGTCTTTGCCATTAACCAGGCCGCAAAGCAAGTTGTTCCAACCTGCCGTTACCCTCTCCGGGATAACGGGTGCAAGGGCCCTGATAATAGCATCGGCCGTGGCCGGGCAAAGGTGGTTACCAAATGTGGTAGCCGCCGGATAGCTGGCATTAAGAATGGTCCCTTCCGGAATGATCAACTTAATCGGACGGGCCATCCCGTCGTTATGGGGGATGTCCGGATTGACCATCTGCAGGAATGTAAGGATTACCGCAGAGGCGGATGATGTAAACGTTCCGTTTACAAAACCATTTGTTTGTGGGTCCGTTTCAGAAAAGTCAAAGGTAATATCGTCGTCTGCAACGGTGATTTTGGTGCGTATTTGATATTTGGAGCCGATATTTTTACCGTCGTAATATACAGTGGACTCCCCCTTGTAAACCCCTTTGGGAAAGGTCTTGATCTCCGCCTGCATCATTTTCTCCGTGGACCGGTAGAGATACTCTTTGTGTGCCTCAAAGACATCCAATCCGTATTTTTCCACCAAGTCGATCATACGCCGTTCGGCAAGGGTGCAACTGCCCATTTGGGCCGTCATATCCTCGCGCACGATGTCATAGCGGATGTTGGCAAAGATGAGATCCCAGACATCCTTACGCATCTTCCCTTTTTCATAAACCTTTACGGGTGGGATACGCAGTGCTTCCTGCCACACTTCGGTGGCATTGGGGTTATAACCGCCGGCCACAGCCCCACCGATGTCGGCCTGGTGTCCCTTTGCCGCGGACCAGGCTACCAACTTGCCATCATAGAAAATGGGCTTATAAACGGCCACGTCATTGTTCTGGTTACCCATGGAAAAAACATCATTATGGAAAATGACATCCCCGGGATAAATTTCACCCTTATAATACTCCACAATATACTCGCACACGGGGCCCAACGAGAAGGAGAGGATGGGCAGGTTTTCCGTCTGCTCCAGCATCTTGCCACTGCCGTCATAAAGTCCGGTGACAAAGTCTTTTGCTTCGCAAAGGATGGGCGAACGTGCCGTGCGTGTGATTGCATGGCTCATCTCCTGCGTGATGGATTTAAAACGCCGCTGCAACACTGATACCAGGATCTTGTCGATCTTGATCCCGTTAATCATTTCCGTTTCTTTACTCATTTAAGATCCTCCCCGCAAATTCTTGCTCCCTGTCTTTCAGGAAGACCATGAAGCTTCCATAACGATCTACGATCAAAGAATATTCGGCAGTAATGAAGGCCGAGGTGTTGACCTGTTCCACGATGGCCGGGCCGGCTACACGGTTACCATACATGAGCTTAAATCCGTCAAAAACAGGCACATCTGCAAAAGCCCGTTTATTGGGCAGGTAGGCCTGGCGATGCCGTTTAAATGCTGCGGAAGGATCCTCACCGGCATATTTCTCCTCAATAAATTGGGGCTTTTCCGTACGGCCGATACAGGTTACCCGCATGTTCAGGATCTCAATGGAGGTGCCTTCGTTTTCCAGTGAGTAGCCATACAGGATGTTGTGCAGCTTGTGGAACTCTGTGGCAATGTTATCCAGATTGAAATTGAAAACATCAGTCTCGGAAATTTCCACGTTTACCTCATGATACTGCTTCGTATAGCGCATGTCGAGGCTGTAGAAGTACTCCACCCGCTCACCGGGAATATTCTCGGTGCGCAGGGCTTCTGTCCCCTCGCCTGCCATCTCTTTATAGAGACTGATAAATTTATCACGATCCAGTTGTTTTAATGTTACCGGGTATGTGCGCACATAGTCGTGCTTCAGATCGGACATGAGCATCCCGGCGGCACAGAAGATGGATGACTCCTTAGGAACGATAATCACGGGAATTTCCAGTTCCAAGGCAATCATGCAGGCGTGGTTGGGACCGGCCCCACCGGCGACGACCAGGGGATAATCCCTTGGGTCTTCACCTTTCTTCACGGTTACTTCCCGTACGCCTGCGGCCATATTCACGTTAATTACGTTATACATCCCGGCTGCTGCTTCCATCATGTCGAATTTCAGTTTTTTGGCCAACTTTTCTTCAATGGCTTTTGCCGCCTTGTCATAGTTGAGCTTCATACGGCCTCCGGCAAAGAAATCCTTATCCAGGTAACCGAGGACCAGGTCGGCATCGGTGCAGGCCGGCTGCTCGCCACCGATATCATAACTAACCGGACCCGGCTTGGAGCCGGCGCTTTGCGGGCCCATACGTAAGAGTCCGCCTTCGTCGATCCAACCGATACTGCCGCCGCCTGCACCAATGGTCACGATATCGAGCATAGGCAGGGCCAGGCGCAGCCTGTTAATCTCTCCCTCGCTTGTAACCAGCGGGGTCTTGTTTTTAATGAGGGCAGCGTCAAAGCTGGTGCCCCCCATGTCCACGGTGAGACAATCGTTAAAACCGTTAATGGCCGTATAGGTGATGCCGGCTACCGGGCCTGCTGCCGGGCCGGAAAGGAGGGTTACACCGGCTCTTTCTTCGGCAACCT
>SKTJ01000053.1 GCA_007122565.1 Syntrophomonadaceae bacterium
GCGCCGTAATCAGTTTGTTTACCAACTGATGCAGAAGCTGTTCTTTCTGACCGAGCTTTTCAATCAACTGGGCATTTTCCATGGCTATTGCCGTAGCCCTGGCAATGGCAAATACAATCTCTGTCTCTTCCTGATTGAAGCCCTCTGTTTCCAGGGGACGATCCACCTGCATAACACCAATGGTTTTATCCCTGCTGAGGATGGGGGCCAGTACCATCCAACTATAGTCAAAATCTTTGATAATATCCGGCGTCAGGTGGCGCTTGATGTTTGTAGGCGTGACAATGACAGGTTGCTGAGTATCAATGACACGTTTAATTGCAGGGAAAGGCTTGATACCCCGCAGTGCTTTAAATTTCTTTTTCAAAACGGGATCATAGCTTCCTACGCCAACGGCTGGAATGAGCGTTTGTTCTTTTTCGTCCAGAAGATAAATACAACTTTTGGCAGAAAAAAAGTCTGCTGTGAGTTGACATACGACGTGAAGCACCTCACGGATGTCCAGGGTGGAGCTGATCGTGTTAATCATTTCCAGCCAGACAGCCATTCTGCGGAGGTCAGGATCTTTCTGTCTCTGGAAAAAGGAATCTTGCAGGGTGTCGGCAATATGGCGGGCCACAGAAACAGCTTTTACCAACATATACTGTGCGTTACTGAGATCAGTTCCAAAAATACCGATCTCCATGATACTTACCGGGTCTCCTGCCTTAAGCACCACCGGTAACGTAGTGGCGATTACCGGATGGAGTGGTTCCTGCATTTTTCGCTTCTTTTTACCTTTTTTGTTAAGTAGATTGAGAAACTGAATCAAGCTTGTAATTTGTTCTGTGCCTGCACCTGTTATATCACTATTTCCTGCGTGCCAGTAGACCGGCGGCCTCCCCTGGGGCAATAGAACCAACCCGGCCAAGTGAAACCCCAGAGAATTTACTGCTGTTAACAAAATATCCTGTAATACCTTTTCCAGCTTTTCGTTTGTTTGAAGCCAGGCTCCAACCTGACAGGTAAGCAATAATTCGCATCCGGGAATATTTACCGAAGGACATGGCTGCTGCACTGACTCAACACCCCGGTTCCTTATCTGACTTTTTGACTCTGTATTACAATTATAGCCTCACTTCTGCCCATCGTCAATATTGGTGTTTCCACTAGGGTTAGCGCTTAGGGGTTAATCCATAATTCACCCTGATATAACCACACAGCCATGCTTTTTAGCGATATTCAGCTTCCTTAGAATCGGTTAAAGTAAAACACAAAGGGGCAATTACCGGAAAATTGTATTTTATTGTAAATAAGCAAAGCTCTTGCAATTTTAAAAACGACCGCCACAGCTGAAGCAATCAAAGTGCCCGTGGAGGCCGTTTTCTATAATTATGACTAATAATTATAAAGCGAATATGTTACTTAGGATATTAAGAGTTATAATGCAGATACTTTAAGAGGTGAGGTATGATCGAGTTTGCAGGTTGTGATTGGGCATCCGGTCCCATAAATGTTTTAACTTCCAAGGAGTTTTCCAAACAAAATATTGAAACTACGCCTAACACAGAAGGAATTTATCAATTAATTGACGAAATATATATTTTGATTGCCAATGTCGGTACTGCTAATCTGCAGGAAATTCCTGAGAAGAACTCGAAGCGGGAAAGTCCGGTAGATACTGTTTTGAGGAAAATCTATGTACACACACTGGAGGACAGTTAATTCCGGAGTATGGACATATGCCGTCAGGCGGTGGCAATGAACTGGACGAACTATTATAAAGATCGGGCAGGTGATGAGGTAGAAATGAAATTGCAGGGTAAAGTAGCGATTGTAACAGGGGCACGCAAGGGTATCGGTGAAGCCGTATCCCTTTCTCTGGCGCGGGAAGGTGCGGATCTGGTTCTGGTAAGCCGCAGCATTAAGGAAGATGATGCGATTGCCGGTGCCGCCCGTGAATTGGGCCGGCGTGTTTTAGTCAAACAGGTGGATGTGGGGAACAGGGAGCAGGTAGGTGAGATGGTTAAGGAGACACTGGATAGTTTCGGCCGGGTGGATGTGCTTTTTAACAATGCGGGGATCACTAAACCGGCTATGCTCTGGAAAATGACTGAAGAAGCGTGGGATGATATCATCAGGATCAATCTTACCGGAACTTTTTACTGCCTGCAGGCTGTAGCTGCACCGATGATGGAGCAAAAAAGTGGCTCTATCATAAATATTACTTCTTCTGCCGGCCTTTTGGGAACTGTGGGTCAGATAAATTATACCGCAGCTAAGGGGGGCGTATATGCCATGACCAAGTCGGCTGCAAAAGAACTGGCGCGCTACAATATCAGGGTAAACAGTATCGCTCCCATGGCCGAAACGGATATGACCGCGACTATTGCGAAAGATCCAAAGTTTATGGAAAAATACTTGGAACGCATTCCGATGGGTCGTTTTGGGCAACCGGAGGAGATTGGCCCCATCGTGGTTTTTCTGGCTTCCGAAGATTCCAGCTATATAACAGGACAAACTATCTGCATTGACGGTGGCATGGTGATGTTGTAAGTCCACAACTTTAGACTGTTAGTTTAGAGATATTTTGTATGAGGAGGGAATAATAAAATGGCAAAGGATGTAGCCATCATCGGTGTGGGGCAGAGCACTTTTGTCCGGAATTATGAGGGTTCGGTCCGGGAGCTTGCTTTTGAAGCGTTCCGTGAAGCGATAAAAGATGCGGGCATAACTCCTGATGATATTGATGCTTCCATAATCGGTTCGGCTCCGGAATATGATAAGCAGCGGAGTCCTTCCGGTCTTGTTGCCGAATATCTTGGCTTGAACCCCCAGCCTACTTTTGCAATCGAGACAGTTTGTTCTTCAAGTACAACTGGTATTCGGGCGGCTTATGCGTTAATTAAATCGGGTTTGCACGATGTAGTAGTGGTGCTGGGTTTTCAAAAAATGTCGGAAATCACCTCGGCTGATTCCCAGGAGCGGATGGGACGGGGTGCTGATATTATGTGGGAATCTCCATTTGGCACAATGATGCCGGCGAATTATGCTATGCATGCCCGGGCCCATATGAACAAGTATGGCAGCACAGAAAAAGACCTTGCCCTGATTCGCCTTAAGGCTGCCAAGTATGGACAACTTAACGAAAAAGCCGTATATCGCAAAGGCTTGGAGTTGGACCAGATATTAAATGCGGATCCAGTGGCGAGCCCGTTAAAACGATTTGACTGTTGTGCCAATGCGGATGGGTCATCATGTATTATTTTGGCCAGTGCAGACAGGGCTAAAGAGATATCAAAAAAACCAGTCTGGCTGATGGGGTTAGGTTCAGCTACCGCATCTTTGACCATGACTGGCAGAGATTCCTTTGCTGGCCTTGATTGTGCCCGTCTGGCAGCAAAACAAGCTTATGAGATGGCCGGCGTGGGACCGGCTGATATTAATGTGGCCGAGGTTCACGACTGCTTTACGATCGCTGAGTTGTTGGCCTATGAAGCCCTGGGTTTTGCAGAGCCCGGAAAGGGCGTGGATCTAATCCGTGAGGGCGAAACCTATCTCGAAGGTAAGATACCCGTTAACGTGGACGGCGGTCTTTTATCAAAAGGACATCCCATTGGAGCCACGGGCGGCTCGCAGGTTCGCACGATTGTGCTGCAATTACGCGGTGAAGCGGGAGACATTCAGGTACCGGATCCGGAAATCGGGCTGGTGCATAATATCGGTGGCGTAGGTATCTATGGCAATGTGATCATCTTCGGGAGGTAGAAAAAATATGGGCTTTGAAAAGTTTGGCAGGATAAGCTTCGCCTCACAAACAAAAGTTGGAGATTTTATTGATTACCTGGAAAAAGGAGAATTGGCGGCGACAAAATGTCAGCAGTGCGGACGGGTATATTTCCCACCCCGTTCCGATTGTCCCTGGTGCCCGGATAGCGCTGTTGACTGGATAAAGATTGAAGGAACAGGTAAATTAGTCACTTTCACCAAGGTTCATTACGGGCCAACCGGCTTTGAGGATGATACTCCTTATACGCTGGCCGTGGCTGATTTTAACGGAGTGAAAGTCTTTGGCAGGATCAGCAAAGAACTGGCGGAAGAGGATACAACAGTGGGAATGGATTTAAAAGCGGTTACAGTTACTTTACTCGGTGGGCAACTCAGCTATGAACTAGTACCGGCATAGCAGAGTAAATACAATTTTACCGGCTGTAACCTGTTTGCATTGTAATAATTATACTTGTAAGTGTAAAAAGGTGGTGTTATTTATTGCGTCTACCCTTAAAGTTAATCCGGTACATATAGTGCAAGCGGCTGTCAGCTCGTGTATCTTGCATTAAGTTAGTCAAATAAAAAAGAATTATGAGGAGGATTATTATGGTAGATGTATTTAAATGGCCCCGGCAGACCGATATTAAGGACCATCAGCTTTTTGGCGAAGAGTGGTTTGGTACGGAAGCACCGTGCGTAATGTTTGAAAAGAAACCGATAGTAGATCCGGCTGGCAACACCGTGGAAGGCCTTTATACGGCATGGGTAACCTTAAACAACCCCGCCCAGTACAATTCCTACACCACCGAGATGGTTAAAGGTGTAATCGCGGGTATGCAAAGGGCATCAGCGGACCGCTCGGTAGTGGCAATTATATTCACTGCCATGGGCGACAAAGCATTCTGCACCGGCGGTAACACCAAGGAGTATGCCGAATACTACAGCTTAAACCCCAGTGAATATATGGCCTATATGGATCTGTTTAATGGCATGGTTGATTCTATCCTCATGTCGAAGAAGCCAGTTATCTGCCGCGTAAACGGCATGCGTGTTGCTGGTGGCCAGGAGATTGGTTTGGCTTGCGACCTCGCTATCTCTTCAGATATGGCCATATTTGGCCAGGCCGGCCCCAAGCACGGTTCGGCACCGGTAGGCGGTTCCGGCGATTTCCTGCCCGAGTTCCTTACTATGGAGCAGGCAATGTGGAACTGCATCTCCTGTGAAATGTGGAGTGCTTACAAAGTGGAACGTTTGGGAATGATCACCAAAGCTTTGCCCGTACTTAAGGTAGACGGTAAGTTTGTCCGCAATCCCATGATTGTTACTGACAAATATGTTGATGGCGGAGAGATTGTTTATGGTGAGTATGTAAGAGGCGATGCGGCAGCCGAAGCCAAGAAGATTATTGGTGCAGCGGAGACAGATTTCAGCCTGTTGGATAAGGAAGTAAACAGGATAGTTTACACCTTTACCAATCTCTTCCCAAACTGCCTCATGATGTCTGTCGACGCTGTCCGCCAGAAGAAGAAGTTCTTCTGGGACACAAATAAGAACTTTTTCCGTCACTGGCTTGGAGCGAATATGCAGACCGAGGCATACCTTGGCTTTAA
>SKTJ01000083.1 GCA_007122565.1 Syntrophomonadaceae bacterium
AAGAAGGAATTCTTCAGACTTTTATGGAATATTAAATGCACGAATGAAGGAAAATTGTCATTACCAATATATAGCAAGAATTTAAAAGAACAGCGCATGGGAGTGTTGAAAATTTGAATTTAAAACAGATGCCGGAAGAGACATCCAGTGTAAATATGTTAATATATTTACTACTACGATACCCTCAGATCATTTTCATTAATTATAACCTGGCTAAAAATTTATTTTGTATCTCATTTATGTTAAAGGAAAAACTGGAAACCGAACGCTACATAACTTTCAGGAAGAGCTTTTCCGAATGTCTGGTCACCTTTAAAGAAATAGTTGGTGTAAATCACTCTACCGGAATTAAACGGAAAAATGTAGATGGACGTACACTGTTACAGATAACATGGAAAAATAAAAATATTTCTATTGAAGAGGTTAACCTTGTTAGCTCACTGGTTTTAAAAGAATTTCACAGGGAATTGATTATAGAATCGCGTAAGGAGAATTACATCCCGAAAAACAATGACGAGGGTGAAGCATATGAATACTTGCAAACTCGCAGAAAAGAAAGAGAAGAAGAAAATCTTTTCGCATTTCGTGAAGCAGGCAGGGTATATGTATTTGATAAATAATATTTTATAATACTAGGGATATCCCTCATAAAAGGCAAGTAAAATAACTTAAATTATATGAATGTTCATAAAATAGTTATTAAAAAATTAATTAAAAGAAGGAAATATTTTAATATTGTAGAATAAAATAAAGTATAATTCAGCTTCTCTAAGGAGGTAATATCTTTTAAATGAATGTCTTAAAGGTTTCAGCAAAGTCCAATCCTAATTCTGTGGCCGGGGCTTTAGCAGGAGTATTACGGGAAAGAGGAGCAGCCGAAATGCAGGCTATCGGAGCAGGAGCACTGAATCAGGCGGTAAAAGCTGTGGCTATCGCCAGAGGTTTCGTAGCGCCAAGCGGAATGGATTTAATCTGTATCCCTGCTTTTACGGATATTCAAATTGATGGCGAGGAAAGGACAGCAATTAAGTTAATCGTTGAACCCCGTTGATAAGTTACTGAAAAATAAGCTTAATCAAGATGGTTTAGAGGAGCTTAATAATTAAATCCAACACTCTCTTCACTGGGAGTGTGTTTTTTATGTATCATGTAATGCAAATGAGTCAGAATTCAGGATTCAGAATAAAAGATCTAAAATCGTTTTAATGCAGTACGGTTATTCTGAATTCCGGCTCCTGGAGTCTTGATTGCCAGTGGTTAATATATTTATTCAGGAGAGTGATTTATAAATAATGAGATATCCTATTATTGATGGTCATTGTGATACTGTGCATCGTTTTATTTCCGAAACCGGCAACTATGATTTTACCCGTCACAATAAGGAAGGACATATTGACCTCCCAAGGTTACGCCAGGGCGGCATAAAGCTTCAAATATTCGCTCTTTATATTGAACAGGATTTTAAGCCGGTTGGAGCAGTGCGAAGGTGTTTACAGCTTATTGATGGCTATTACAGGACCGTAAACAGAGTTCAGGCGGATCTACAGACTATATTAAACCTTTCCGACCTTCATGAAGTAATAAATGGTTCTAAAATAGCTGCTCTGCTTAGTGTAGAGGGTGGGGAGGCATTGGAAGGTGATCTTGCTGTGCTACGTGTCTTGTTTCGTTTGGGGGTTCGGGGGCTGGGATTGACTTGGAACCAGCGCAACCAACTGGCTGTCGGTGTAGGGAAAGGTCTACAGGGAGATGGGCTAACTTCCTTTGGCCGGGAAGTTGTGAGGGAGATGAATAATCTGGGAATGATTGTGGACCTGGCTCATATTAACGAAAAGGGTTTCTACGAAGCTATGTCCCTTAGCAATGTACCAATTATTGTGTCTCATGCCAATGCTCGTGCACTTTGCGATCATCCCCGTAATCTTTCGGATAGCCAGTTAAAGGCGCTTGGAGAAAATAATGGAATTATCGGGTTAAGTTATTATCCTTCGTTTATTCACCGGGAAAGTCCCTCTCTGGAAAAGTTGCTTGATCATTTTGTTCATGTAGCAGAGGTTGCGGGCATTGAGCATCTGGGATTTGGTTCAGATTATGACGGTATAGAGCAGACGATAAAGGGTCTGGATGATGTTTCCTGTTTGCACCAGCTGGTAGATGGGTTAATCTCCCGTGGATTTACTTCAAAGGAAATACGGCAGATTACTTCTGAAAATTATTTAAGGGTATTAAATCAGGTGCTGCCCGCCTGATCAACAAGGAGAAAATAAGGTGAAAAAGGCAGACCTGCATGTTCATACGGTCTTTTCCGATGGTAAGTTTACACCTTACCAGATAATTAAAGAGGCTTGCCGCATGGATATCACTGCGGTGGGAATTACTGATCATGATACCATGAGCGGTATTCCCCAGGCGCTGCAAGCTGGTCGGGAGTTAAATGTAGAAGTTGTGCCGGGAGTTGAGCTGAGTACTGACTTTGAAGGCCAGGAAGTTCATATACTGGGTTATTATTGCAACGCAGAAAATACTTTACTGAAAAATACTCTGGCAATTGTCAGAATGGATCGTTATAATAGAATAGTTAAAATGCTCGCCCGCTTAAAAGAACTGGGCATTGACCTAACCCTTAAGGATGTCCTGGACATGGCCACAGAAGGTGAATCACTGGGAAGGCCTCATTTGGCTGAAGCGCTGTGTCGTAAAGGATACTCGGGAACATCCCGCGAAGCCTTTCAACGCTTCCTGAGCACGGGTAAACCAGCCTTTGTGAAGCGTTTGAAGATCGCTGCGACCGTTGCTATTAAAATTATTAGTAAATCTGGCGGTGTGGCTGTGCTGGCCCATCCCGGATTGTACAAAAAAGACAGCCTTATTCCCCGACTTATCAACCACGGCCTTTCAGGTATTGAGGCCTTTCATCCCGATCATCGGTTGGCCGACTGTCGGCGTTACTGGAGGATAGGGCAAAAATACAATCTTATTATAACAGGTGGGTCCGATTTTCATAGCCAGGGTTTGGCATCGAATTCTGCGCTGGGTACCGTTGTTGTGGATTACCGCTGCCTCCAAATTTTAAAGAAAGTAGCCGGCGTTTAAGTAGGTGGTCAATATGTTGAAATTATTCGAAAAAAGGGTTTCTCAGAGCGGGTAAAGAAAGTATATTTAATCAGGAGAATTATTTAATTTAAAATGCCGTGAGTAAAAGGAGTGTTTGGCAGGCTTTTTAACCAGTGTCAGGAGGTGACGTAGTTTTAACTGAATTGTAGGGGGGTAGAAAAATGAACGAATTATATTATGGTCTGGAAATTTTAGGTTTAGGATTTACGGTAGTGATATTTGCTCTTTTACTCTTGGCTGTTATCCTGGAACTTTTTCACTGGCTGTTTGGAGATAAACCAGATAAAGAAAAGGTGCCCGCTCAGCCATCAACGTCCCAAGCTTCCTTGGTAGCGGATAAACCACCTTCCGGTCAAACAAATAAACCGGAACTTGTGGCGGCTTCTATTGGGGCCATTCTCTATACAATGGAGACCGGAGGAAATGTGCGTTTTTCTATTAAAGAGGTTAAAGCTCTCTCCAACCGGCGGAGTAATTGGTCATTAGGTGGCCGCACCAATTTATTAGGTGCGCGGCAGGAATTTGCATCTATGAGGAGGAAAAAGCGATGAAGAAATTTAAGGTTTATGTGGATGGACAACCTTTCGAAGTAGTAGTTGAAGAAATAACTGAGCACGCCGGTACGCAACAGGCGGCTTCGCCCCCTTCGCCTGCACCGGAAGCAAAGGCAGCACCCGCATCACCGGCAGTGCCGTCTCCAGCACCCCAACCGGCAAAAGCGGCGCCTGCACCAGACGTAAACAAAGCAGCAGGCGGTGTTGATGTTCCCGCTCCCATGCCAGGCTCTGTACTGGATGTAAAGGTTAAGGTCGGGGATAGCGTAAATGAAGGGGATGCCCTGTTGATCCTGGAGGCAATGAAAATGGAAAACGAAGTAAGCGCGCCTGCCTCCGGTGTTGTAAAATCGATTAACGTTGCTGTCGGAGCTTCTGTGAACACAGGCGATGTTATGATGATAATAGAGTAAAGGGGGGAGGGTAATATGCTCGAAAAGCTCCTGGAATTTTCACTATCAACAGGATTTGCTAACATTACCGGCCCACAATTGCTCATGATCATAGTCTCCCTCATTCTCCTTTATCTGGGGATCTATAAAAAATACGAACCCCTCTTACTGGTACCGATTAGCTTTGGGATGCTCATGGTTAACCTGCCGCTGGGCGATTTGATGGCTGAGCCGGCGGAGGGTGTGCTGGGCGGTTTATTTTATTACCTTGGCTTGGGGATTGAACTTGGAATCTATCCACCGCTCATCTTCCTGGGAGTGGGGGCAATGACCGATTTTGGTCCGCTTATCGCCAACCCCAAGACACTTCTGTTGGGAGCAGCGGCCCAGTTTGGCATTTTTGCCACCTTTCTTGGCGCTATTTTAATGGGATTTTCGCCTGAGCAGGCCGGTTCTATTGGAATCATCGGTGGTGCCGACGGGCCAACGGCCATTTATGTAACGGCACGGCTCGCCCCGGAACTTTTAGGAGCAGTGGCAGTTGCCGCATATTCATACATGGCATTAGTTCCGATTATCCAGCCACCGATTATGAAAGCCCTGACCACTCCGGAAGAAAGAAAGATTGTGATGAAACAATTAAGACCCGTATCGAAGAAAGAAAAAATATTATTCCCTATTATGGTAATTATATTGACCGGACTTTTACTCCCGGCAGCTATTCCCCTGCTGGGGATGCTCATGTTCGGTAACCTGTTAAGGGAATGTGGCGTAACCGAACGCTTGAGCAAAGCTTCACAAAATGAACTTAATAATATAGTTGTGATCTTTCTTGGCTTAACCGTAGGTGCAAAAGCAAATGCAGCATATTTTCTCCGGGCAGAGACAATTCAAATTATCGTACTTGGTCTGGTTGCATTTGCTATTGGGACAGCTGCAGGAGTTATTATGGGCAAAATAATGTGTAAATTAACTAAAGGTGAGATAAACCCACTCATCGGTTCTGCAGGTGTTTCTGCTGTCCCCATGGCCGCCCGTGTATCACAGGTGGTAGGACAGAAAGCTAACCCGAAAAACTTCCTGCTTATGCATGCTATGGGCCCCAATGTAGCCGGAGTAATCGGTTCTGCCGTAGCGGCAGGAATATTTCTCTCCCTGTTTTAAATTATCAAAAAGATAAACTGAATGCTAAAACCTGTGTCTTAACCGACACAGGTTTTTTTATGCATAGAAGGTGAG
>SKTJ01000106.1 GCA_007122565.1 Syntrophomonadaceae bacterium
CACAGGAGTCAGGAGTCAGGAGAAGTGCGGCAAAATATTTGCAGTCTGCCGTATTCTGATTATTGAATTCTGAATGCCTGGTATCTCATATTTTCCCGGATAGGAGCAGAAAGCCGATTACCACAAAGGCTACCCCTGCTCCTTTTTGTATTATATCAGGGGATATGTAACGGGAAAGGGTTGCCCCCAGCAGCACTGCTATGACGGTGGAAAGGACAAGCGCCGACGCAGAACCCAAAAAAACGCCCCACAGTGGCCGGTCCTGGGCTGCCATTAAAAATACGGCGAGCTGGGTTTTATCTCCCAGTTCAGCCAGGAAGACCAGGGAAAAAGTTGCCAGGAAAGCCTGCCAGAAATGCATTGTTGTTGCCTCCTCTTTTTTAGCTCAGCGATCAAACATATTATATCTTAAAAATCACCTTTCACATTACTGCAGGAGATTAAATATTATAATGCAGCAGGGTCGGATTTATAAAAGATGCGGCCACAGATTTTTTGTGAGGAGTAAATTAAATGAATATGAACGTGGCGATGTCCTGGCCAGTCTGACGATTGTGCTCTGTTTCTTTTTAGCCAGCCGTCCCCCCGACCGCTGCCATCATTTCGGTCACGGCAAGGTGGAGTTTGTAGTTACGGCAATGATCTCATTATTATTGTTATATATCGCTTATGAGCTTGTTATGACAACGATGGTGAAAATCGGGGCAGAAACTATTGCGGTGCCGGGAGCACTGGCCTTGTGAGTTTTCATAATTTGCCTGCTCCTCAAGGAGGCCATGTACCGCTTTACGATCTATTTTGGTAAAAAACTAAACAGTCCGGCCCTCATAGCTGATGCATGACACCATCGCACCGATGCATTTATTCTGGGAGGCGTTTTTATTGGTATTGGAACGGCACGGGCCGGTTACCCCTTCATGGATCCACTGATTGGCCTGGGTATCGCTGTCCTAATCATGATCATGGCGCTGCGTCTCGCCCACCAGGCTCTGCAGGGACTCCTTGACGCTGCGCCTCAGGAAAGCACAATCAAAGGAGTTGCCTCTGTAATCGAAAAGGTTAAGGGCGTAAAAGAGATTCACAAGTTAAGGGGGCGCTACTGCGGTGCCGTGATATTTTTAGAAATCAGGGTGGGAGTGGCAGAAGATCTCTCCGTGCGGGAAGGTCACGCGATCACAGAGGATATTAAAGAGGCGATCCATGAGAAATTTCCGAGATTGCGGATATAAAATTCATATTAGCCCTGTAACTACGGCAGAAGGTAAAAACATAAATTATCTACCCAGTTAATTTTTCCCTCTTTTTACCTTGACGGGTAGGAAATGAAAGAGTAGAATAAAGCTGCAAAGGTTTACCCGGTGTATTTTAAGGTGAGGAGATGTGACTTAAATGCGGCATATCAAGATTGTGAAAAAGGGTAATCTGCAGGAACTGGAAAAACGGGGATGCCGCGAATGTCAGGCCTCCTGTCAGTCTGCCTGTAAAACATCGTGTACCGTTGGCAGTCAGCGTTGCCGGCAAGAGGAACAGGACCGTTAAATACAGTAGCGACTGCTTTGCAGTGCATGACCCACGAATTATTTGCCGTACATAAGAAGTTGGCAGAGGGAAAATGGGGCACGCTATCGCCTGCCCGGACACACCGTAAAACAAAAGTAGTCCAGCAGGGCTGCTTTATTTCTTTATGTGCAGGAGCAGATCTCCCCCCGCCGTACGAGACCCGCCTCTTGTAAGACTTCGACTGTCCAAATTTCCAACTAGCCAAAGGAGGACAAGTAATTGGCTGATTTGCATATGTTTCAGTACCGGGGAAAGCGCCTGGTTTATGATGTCAACAGCGGTTCGCTTCACGAAGTGGACGAGTTGGCGTGGGAGCTTATGCACCTGATGTGCAACGACAACACAAATGAGCACATTGACGAGCTGCCTGCGACCAACTATAGCCGACCGGATATTAAACAAGCACAAACTGAGATCAATACGCTTCAGGAGCAGCAGCTTCTTTTCAGCTCTCCTCCACCGGGTGTTGCGCATCGATTTGGGGGGGGCAGGCTCAAATCCCTTTGCCTCTTTATGTCTAGCAACTGCAACTTGCAATGTCGCTACTGTTTTGCCCGACCTCCCGGAAAAGGAAAGGACAATAAGGGCAATATGAGCCGGGATGTAGCCTTTAGAGCAGTGGATCTGTTGCTTGAGCAGGAGGGGGG
Source organism: Syntrophomonadaceae bacterium (assembly GCA_007122565.1). Taxonomy (GTDB): domain Bacteria; phylum Bacillota; class Dethiobacteria; order DTU022; family UBA8154; genus UBA8154. Next base: position 2,208 of record SKTJ01000106.1, read on the forward strand.
AGATTTCTGTGAACTCGATTTTTTCGGTGGCGAGCCCCTGCTCAATTTTCCCCTGATCCGGGAAACCGTTGCCTATGCCCGTGCCGGCGGCCTGCGTAAGGGTAAAGAATTTACCTTTACCTTAACCACCAACGCCCTGCTTCTCGGGGAAGAGGTGGGAACTTTTTTAAATGAAGAAGATATGAGTATAATCCTCAGCCTGGACGGCCGGCCGGCGGTGCATGACCAAATGCGTCGCACCTTATCAGGTGGAGATAGTTATGCCCGGGTATTGCCCCGAATACACAAATTTTTGCAGGAGCGTGGTTATAATAATTATTATATCCGTGGAACCTACACGGCGCATAATCTTGATTTTTGCAAGGATGTGGAGCACCTGCTGGCGGAAGGGTTTGATTCCCTTTCCATGGAGCCCGTAGTGGCTGCGGCCGAATTGCCATACGCCCTGCAGCAGGAGCATATTCCCCGCTTGGAGCAGGAATACGATCGCTTGGTAGAGCTTTTCCTGGAGCGCCGTGCGGCAGGCCGGCCGTTTAATTTTTATCATTTTGATATGGATCTGGAGAAGGGACCCTGTGTTTATAAACGTCTGAGCGGCTGTGGGGCGGGAGGGGAATACCTGGCAGTTGCTGCTGACGGAACCCTATATCCCTGCCACCAGTTTGTGGGAACGGAAGCATTCCGCCTCGGCAAATTGGCGGACGGGCCCCTTGAACTGGATACGGCCAGCGGTGAGAGAGTGGCCTGCTCCGCTGCACAGCGGAATGAATGTTCATATTGCTGGGCCCGCTTCCTTTGCGGTGGGGGCTGTGCGGCTGCTTCTTATTTCCTGGCCGGTGATCTGTATCAAAATGATAAAATTTACTGTGCCCTGCAGCGGATACGGCTGGAACGGGCTCTCTACTTGCAGGCTGTTTAGTTAAAAAGCCTGCAAGTTGGAAAGTTGGATAGTTTGAAGGTTGGATAGGAAAAGATAAAACCCGTCAACGCAGATGCTTCACTGAATACATGCGAAAGAAGGCAATAATGGATATTTTTACTTATAATTGGGACGAAGAGGTTAAGAAGACCGGCCCCCTGGCCAGGCGCATGGCACCCCGATCCCTGGATGAGTTCGTGGGTCAGGAGCACTTGCTCGGCACAAACAGCCCCCTGCGCCGATTGATTGAAGAGGACCTTCTCTCTTCTGTCATTTTTCACGGCCCGCCGGGTACGGGCAAAACGGCTCTGGCCCGCATCATTGCCACGCATACTAAGTCCAGCTTTGCCCGTCTTAATGCGGTCACTGCCGGAGTTAAAGATGTGCGGGCGGTCATTGATGAAGCGCGGGCCGGGCGGTCGTTGCGTGGTAAACAGGCTATCCTGTTCATCGATGAGATACACCGCTTCAACAAGGTGCAGCAGGATGCTTTGCTGCCGGCGGTTGAGGAGGGGCTTATCTACCTGATCGGGGCGACCACGGAAAACCCTTTTTTCTCACTTGTATCTCCCCTGTTGTCCCGTTCGCTGATCTTTACTTTTGAGAGCCTCCCTGCTGCTGCAGTGAAACAGGTAGTTGAGCGTGCCCTTGCTGATGAGGAACGGGGATTGGGGCGCTACGGTGCAGTGTTGACGGAAGAGGCGCTTTCCTACCTCACAAACATGGCGGATGGCGATGCCCGCCTGGCTCTCAATGCACTGGAGGCGGCGGTAATCAGTCAGGCCGGCAAAGAGGGAACGCTGCCTGAACCGCTTACGGTGGATCAGTTGCAGGGGAGCCTTTCACGGAAAAACCTTCGTTATGATGCGGCGGGGGATTATCACTATGATGTAATCTCCGCTTTTATAAAATCCATACGGGGCTCCGACCCCGATGCGGCCATTTTCTGGCTGGCCCGCATGCTTGAGAGCGGCGAGGAACCCCTGTTTATTGCACGGCGCCTCATTATCAGCGCCAGTGAAGATATTGGTAATGCCGACCCCCATGCCCTTGTCCTTGCCACAGCGGCTGCGCAGGCGGTGCAACAGATCGGCCTGCCGGAAGGGCGTATTCCCCTGGCTCAGGCCACCGTTTACCTGGCTGCTGCTCCCAAGAGTAATGCCGCCTATCTGGCGATCAACGAGGCCCAGGCTTTTATCAATAAGGGTTCGGCAGGAAGTGTGCCTTCCCATCTGCGAGACGGGAGCTACCAGGGGGCCTCCCGCCTCGGACACGGACAGGGCTATCTTTATCCCCATGACTTCCCCGGACATTTTGTGCCTCAGACATACCTGCCACAGGGGCTGGAGCAAAAAATATTTTACCGCCCCGGCACGGAGGGGCAGGAAAAGGTGCTGGGTGAGCGGTTAAAGCATTGGCGTTTGCTTAGGGGAAAAAAAGGGGAATAATATGGTTAGTTATCGCACAATCGGGGCAGCTGTACAAGTGAAGATTCCGGTGGGGGCGTGCCGTTTTTATGCGTCTCTGGCCCCCGTGGAAACAGAGGAGGAAGCCAAGGCATATCTGGAAGCAGTAAAAGAGCAGCTTCCCGGCGCCACGCACCATGCCACTGCCTGCCGCCTCGGTTGGGGAGACGGGGTGCTGGCCCGCAGTGATGATGACGGAGAACCGGCAGGGACAGCGGGACCGCCTCTCTTGGCTGTTCTTGATAAAGGGGAACTTACCAATGTGATACTGGTGGGAACACGCTACTTTGGCGGAGTCAAACTGGGCATCGGCGGGCTAATTCGCGCCTACCGTTCCTGCGGCGAAGCAGGGGTTAAGGCTGCCCCTATCCTGAAAAAAGAATTGAAAGCCAGGATGGAACTGGTGGTTCCTTATGATTACCTCGGGGCGGTGCAGCGGGAGATTAAAGCCCGGGAAGGGGAAGTACTCCAACATCGCTTTGATCAGCACGTAGTGCTGGATATAGTAGTGCCTTTGCGTAAATTGGATGGTTTTAAGCATTGCATGGCCGGGGTTAGTAGGGGTGAAGTGATTATTAAGCGAATGGAGTCAGGAGTCAGAATTCAGGAGTCAGAATAAGAACGGGAAAACACTTGAAAATATTGCGGTTATGGGAGAAGCGTACTGATTCAGCACAAATTTGGGGGTATTCATATTTCGGATGCCTGAATTATAACAGGTAATAGACTAATGGTGAACATAATGAATTTTTTTGAAGAAAAAAAGGTAATGGTGGGGATGAGCGGTGGCGTGGATAGCTCTGTTGCTGCTTTATTGCTCAAAGAAGCCGGTTATGATGTGGTGGGTGTGACGCTACGCCTTTGGGTTGATCCCCGTTCCGAGGAGCAGGCCGGTGAATCGGCGCGGGGGTGCTGTTCCCTGGAAGCAATTACGGATGCCCGGCGCGTTGCGGATATGCTTGAAATCCCCCATTACGTTTTGAATATGCAGAATGAATTTAAAAAACATATCGTCTGTAACTTTACTGATGAATATCTGCAGGGAAGAACGCCCAATCCATGTATTGAATGTAATCGCATTATAAAATTTTCGATAATGCTGCAAAAAGCACGTGGCCTGGGAATCAATAAAGTGGCCACCGGTCATTATGCCCGTATTCAGTACGACCATGCCGCGGGGCAATACAGACTTTTTAAAGGGCTTGACACGCAGAAGGACCAGAGTTATATGCTGTATGTGCTTGGTCAGGACGAGCTGGCTTCAACCCTTTTTCCCCTCGGTGCTATGAGCAAGCAGCAGGTGCGGCAAGTCGCTGCAGCAAATAACCTGCGTGTTGCCGCTAAGCAAGAGAGCCAGGATATTTGCTTCATTCCTGATAACGATTATTTCGCTTTTATGGAGCGGCAGTGCCCCCAAACCCATCAGCCCGGGGATATTATCTCAACGGCAGGCCGGAAACTGGGGCGTCACAGCGGCGTTGCCGCGTATACCGTGGGACAGCGCAAGGGGCTGGGGCTGACCTCTCCTACTCCCCTGTATGTGGTGCACATCGATGCCCGCCGCAACGTTGTCGTCGTCGGCGAAGAAAAGGAAACATACAGTGCCGGTTTATTGGCGGAAAAGCTGCACTTTGTTGCCGGTACTGCGCCAAAAAGTAAGACAGATATCCAGGTAAAAATACGCTACCGTTCTCCGCCGGTCCCGGCCTTTCTCTTTCCCCCGGTGGAGGACCGGGCCAGGGTAGTATTTGCAGAGGAGCAGAAGGCAGTTACCCCCGGTCAGTCTGCTGTATTTTATAGGGGTGATGAAGTGATTGGCGGCGGGTTAATTCAGGCTGCAGTAAATAGGGATGGAGATTAATCCTGTCATATTCGCACTGCTGTCATTGCAAGGAGCGTCAGCGACGCGGCGATCTCAGGGTAAAAAAGCATAAGTGCCAGATTACCGCGCCTCCGGCTCGCAATGACAAAGCCGGCGCGTAATGGCACAGTCTGAGTTCGCAGAGTATTTTTATTTCCTTTTTAGGAGAAAATAGTATTTATAGGGCCGTAGTAGAGTACTTTTATTAGGAGGGCCACTAATGACCTGTCCGGTCTGCAATGGTAATAATACGGGAAAAATTGGGGGCAACACTTATTATTGTGCCAGCTGTCTGCTTGAGTACGAGGAAAACGACGGGAAGATAAATATTTACTACATCGATCCCGACGGTATGCCTGTATCGCTGAAAAATACCGATACGGCACAAAAACTCGTGAGTACCCTGCAGGATGATGAGCAACTGCTCTCATGGGAAGAGATACGACCAAGGTAACCGGGGGGAGGGGGTAAGCGATCATGGGGGGACTTATGGCGTTGGTGATCACTCCCCTCCTTCTGGCTGTACTGCTTTCATATATCCTGGCACCTCCGGTACGGTATTTAGAGAATAAACAGCGTCTTTCCCGCTCCGCTTCCATTCTTACTATCTATGTATTTCTTACAGCTTTATTGCTCCTAGTCTGTCTCAATGTGTTTCCCGCCCTGCTTCAGGAGTTGGAGGAACTGACAGATCTATTGCCTGTATATACTGAAAGGTCCATACTTTTCCTTGAGTCTCTGGAGGAGCGCTGGCAGCGCTTTGAAGTACCGTCAAGCGTGCGCCGTGCCATTGATGAAAACATAGATACAATGCAGGGAATGCTGGCACAGCGCATGGAAAAGCTTGCTTTATTTATGCTATCGGTAGTCGGCCAGATTATAGCCTTGCTGCTCGTTCCCCTTTTTACCTTTTATTTTTTACGGGACGGTGATAAATTTAAAAAAACGTTACTCCGTTTCATTCCACCATCCTTTCGCCGGGAAATGGAACAGGCGTTGGCGGATGTGAATAAGGCGCTGGGAGGTTACTTACGGGGCCTTATCATTGTCAGTCTCGCAGTAGGGGGAATGCTTTACATTGGTTTGCTTATTCTAGGTGTGGAATTTGCCCTCTTTTTAGGGATACTGAACGCCCTTTTAAATATTATCCCGTATTTTGGACCACTGATCGGAGCCGTACCCGTAACAATCATCGCTTATCTTCAATCTCCCAGTCTGGCCTGGAAGGCTATCTTATTAATGATCATCGTACAACAGGTGGAGAGTCAGCTAATTGCTCCCCGTGTTTATGGGCGTGAACTGGGGTTTCATCCCCTTGTTGTAGTGATCGCTGTTATACTGGGCGGCGTCTTTCTCGGCTTTTTTGGTTTAATCTTCGTCATTCCCCTTACCGCTGTTTTGTTCATCTTCATTAAGCATTTTTATCCCCTGGTAAAACAGGCTATTAGAGAAAATAAGGATGGGCATTAAACATTTCCTGCTCATTGACAGGCCCATATATTGCCGCTATAATTGTTTTGATCCTTAATTGGAGGCAAATGATATGAAAAGCACTGAAATACGGGATGTGTTTTTGCACTTTTTTAAACAAAAGGAACATTTGATTCTGCCCAGCTTTCCCCTTGTACCACAAAATGACCCGACGCTTTTGCTCATTGGTGCGGGGATGGCTCCCTTAAAACCCTATTTTACAGGAGAGAAGCAACCTCCCAGTATACGCATTGCCACCTGCCAGAAGTGCGTGCGCACACCGGATATTGAAAAGGTGGGCATTACGGCGCGCCATGCCACTTTTTTCGAGATGCTCGGCAACTTTTCTTTTGGTGATTACTTCAAAAAAGAAGCGATTGCCTGGGCCTGGGAGCTAATGACGGAAGGTTACCGTTTTCCGGAAGAGCGGCTTTTGGTAAGCATTTACGAGGATGACGAAGAGTCCTTTGCCATCTGGCGGGATGATATGGGGCTGCCGGAAGAAAAGATTTTCCGCCTCGGTAAAAAGGATAATTTTTGGGAAATCGGCCTCGGGCCCTGCGGGCCTTGTTCTGAAATATATTACGACCGGGGGCCTGAGTACAGCTGCGGCAGCGCTGATTGTGCGGTGGGCTGTGACTGTGACCGCTACCTGGAAGTCTGGAATCTGGTCTTTACCCAGTTTAACAAGGAGGAAGACGGGTCCTATACTCCATTAAAACAGAAAAATATTGATACAGGAGCCGGCTTGGAGCGGTTGGCCGTGGCATTACAGGGAGTTGATTCCCTTTTTGAGATAGATATTGTAAAGCCTCTGCTCGATCATTTTGCAAGCAGGGCCGGAGTTATGTATGGTAAGGACGATGAAAAAGATATTTCGCTCCGGGTGATCACGGAACATTTACGCAGCGTGGCTTTCATGATTGCCGACGGAATCATGCCGGCCAACGAAGGACGGGGTTATGTGCTACGCCGCATCCTGCGCCGCGCTGTAAGGCATGGTAAGTTGCTCGGGGTGAATGCTTCTTTTCTCTATAAGGGCGTGCCCATACTGGTGGAACTAATGGGTGAACCCTACCCGGAACTGAGCCGTAACGGCGATTTCATTACCGGGGTGGTACGGCAGGAAGAGGAACGCTTCCGCAATACCCTGGATCAGGGAATGGATCTGCTGGACGAGTTGGCTGCTGCTCTTCAGGAAAAAAAGGAGACAGTTTTGCCGGGCCGGGATGCATTTAAACTGTATGATACCTTCGGTTTTCCCCTTGACTTAACGCGGGAGATCATGGAGGAAAGAAATATGACTGTGGATGAAGGGGGATTTGCTGAGGCGCTGGAGGCGCAGCGGCAAAGGGGCCGCGCAGCTTCAGCCCAGAACAGGGAAGAGGCGGGGCACACAGATCTGCTGACCCCACTGCTGTCTGGAGAAGAGACTATTTTCCTCGGTTACGAGACGCTGGAGGCCGCCGCAGAAGTGCTGGATATTATTGAGGGGAAGAATGACACTTTTGTGCGCCAGGAGAAAAGCACCGGCGGCGATGAAATCTATATCCTCCTTGATCGTACACCCTTTTATGGAGAAAAGGGAGGGCAGGTCGGAGATACGGGAGAAATCCGCTGGGACGGGGGCAGGGCTTTAGTAAATGCCACCCATGTGGGTCCGGGGGGAGAAATATTGCACCGTGTCACCATCGAGAACGGCATTATAAATCGTGGGGAAACGGTCCGGGCTGTTGTGGACCGGCAACGCCGCCGTGCTGTGGCCCGCAACCACACTGCCACCCACCTGCTGCACCGCGCTCTGAAAGAGGTTCTGGGGGACCACGTCAACCAGGCCGGTTCCTTTGTGGCTCCGGAACGGATGCGCTTTGACTTTACTCATCTGGCATCCCTTACAGCGGAGGAACTTGACCGTATCGAAACGTTGGCAAATGAAGCAGTTTTGCATAATTACGCCGTTGAACCGTTTTTCAGCAGTTTACAGGATGCGTTGGAATTGGGCGCTGTGGCCCTTTTTGACGAGAAATATGGTCAGCAGGTAAGAGTAGTGCGCATTGCCGATTATTCACTTGAACTTTGCGGCGGCACCCATGTGGATTCCACCGGGGAGATTGGGATGGTTAAGATTCTCCACGAGGGAGGGATCGGGGCCGGGTTGCGCCGCATCGAGGCTCTCACAGGCACAGGTGCCTATCAGCACCTGGCGCAAAACGATCGTTTACTCAAAGAGACCGCCTCGCTGCTAAAGACTACGCCGGAAAGTTTGATGCCCCGTGTTAGTGAGCTCCTTGAGACGCAGAAAGAGTTGCAGCGCAAGGTGAAAACCCTGCAACAGCAAATCGGGCTTGCCCGTGTGGAGAGCCTGTTGGAGAATATTGATTATACCCTGGAAGTCCCCGTTTTAAGCGCCACGGTGGAGGCACAGGATGCGGAAACCTTGCGTGTCTATCTGGATAAACTGCGCGAAGGAATGAAGAGTGGCGTAATTCTACTTAGTGCTATTACCAACGGTAAGGTGCTCTTTGCCGCCGCTGTGACTGCGGACCTGATAAAAAAAGGCTTGCACGCTGGTAAGCTTGTATCTGAAGTGGCCCGTATTACGGGCGGGGGTGGGGGAGGACGTCCGGATATGGCCCAGGCCGGCGGCAAAGAACCGCAAAAATTGGATCTGGCTATGGCCCGCGTACCGGAACTTGTAAGTGCGCAGCACCGGGAGAACTAAAGCAGGATATCCCGGTTTAAATACTATCCGTGTTTTTGCTACAGAGTTTTATTTTCGGGGAGGTGGACTGATCCCGTGAATGACTTTAACCACACCATGAAATTTGATGTGCGTGCCGAAGAAGAAATTAACGAAGCACAGATGGTGCTAGAAGAAGTGTACGAAGCGCTGAAGCAGAAAGGTTACAACCCGATAAACCAGCTAGTGGGTTATCTTTTATCCGGTGACCCCGCCTATATCACCAGTTATAATAACGCCCGCAGTACTGTTCTCAAGTTGGAACGGGACGATTTGCTGGAGGAGATGGTGCGCTTCTATCTCGATAGCAAGTTGGACAAAGAAAGGTAATTTGACGCTTGGAATATCGTGTTCTGGGAAAGACTGAACTGTTTGTTTCCCGGCTCTGTTTTGGCACGCTTACGCTAGGCCCCTTGCAGGCGAATCTTTCCCTGGAAGCGGGAGCGGAGTTGCTGGCCGAAGCACTGGACGGGGGAATTAATTTTTGGGATACGGCGGAGCTCTATGACAATTATGCTTATCTGCGTCTTGCGATTCAAAAAGCCGGGTCACAGCCTGTAATTGCCACCAAGACTTATGCAGACAGCGCTGCAGGAGCAAGCGCCTCTTTGGAAAAAGCGCGCCGCGAAATAGATCTTGATATTATCCCCATTTTCATGCTGCACGAGCAGGAATCGGCCCTCACGTTGGAGGGGCACAGGCGGGCGCTGGAGTATCTGTGTGAGGCCAGGGAACGGGGTTATATTAAAGCAGTGGGTATTTCATGTCATACCGTAGCCGCTGTTAAGGCGGCTATTGATCTACCGGAACTGGCAGTAATTCACCCCATTATTAATTATGGCGGAATTGGGATCAAAGACGGTACTGTTGCAGAGATGGTGGAAGCGATGCGCTGCGCTTATGACGCGGGGTTGGGCATCTACGGCATGAAAGTGTTGGGTGGTGGCCATCTCGGCGCTACCGTGGAAAAGGCCTTTAAATTTGCCCTTAATCTTGATTGTCTGCATGCCATGGCTGTGGGTATGGCCAGACGGGATGAACTGGCTGTAAACATTGCGTACATACAGGGACTTCAGCCCCCGGTGCAGGCGGTAACCAGGCTGGCTGGCAGAAAGCGCCTTCTCAAAGTGGAGAACTGGTGCAGTGGCTGCGGGCGTTGTGTGGAAAGGTGCCCCCAGGGGGCACTTGCACTGCAAGGAGATAAGAAAATGCGCGCCGACGTGGACATGGAGCAATGCATCTTATGTGGATACTGTGGCGCAGCCTGTCCGGATATGTGCATAAAAGTGTTCTAGGGAAAAGGAGTCAGAATAAGAGCAAAAACCGATATAGGAGAAGATATGCGTATTTTAGCCCTGGACATGGGTGAAAAAAACATTGGTGTGGCGGTAAGCGATCCCCTGGAAATTACAGCCCAGGGAGTAACGGTAATCCGCCGTAGCAGCATAAAAAAAGACATGGCCAGACTCCGTGAGCTGGTTCAGGAATATAATGTAGAAAAAATCGTTCTGGGATACCCCTTGAACATGGACGGCAGCGCGGGAGAAAAGGCCCGGGAGATTCTGGCTTTAAAGGAGAAACTGGCAAATACATTTTCCCTGCCTGTAGTAATCTGGGACGAGCGTCTTACCACGGTGGCGGCGCAGCGTACTTTGCTTGATGCCGGTTTGCGCCGTGCCCATCGTAAAAAAGTAATTGACAAGGTGGCCGCTGTTCTGATCCTGGAGAGTTACATGCAGAGCAGACCCGCCATGGATGAGCAGAACGGCGATAGGGTAAAGTAGTAAAAAAAAGGAGGTTATGATCATGGATGCAGAAGACCGGATCGTTACGTTGATTGATGAAGAAGGAGAAGCGTTTGAATTTGTGATCATTGATAGTTTCACAGTGGATGAGCAGGAGTACGCTATCATGGTGCCCATGCAGGAGGAAGAGTACGCAGGGGAAGATGAAGAAATTATAGATGTTGACGATGATATTGATGGTGGCTCTTCCCTGGAAACTGAAGAAGATCTGGAAGAGGAGGAAGCTGTGATCTTTCGTCTTAACCGCGAAGGGGAGGGGGAGACCTCTTTCGAGCTTATTGAAGATGAAGACGAATGGGAAAAGGTTTCCACGGTAGCCTTTGAAAGACTCTACCAGGCTGAGGAATAAGCATATCGGGATAACGTAGGGGAGAGCAGGTGTTAGGATTTGAAAAAAACAATTATTTTGGCAGCCCTGCTCATTTCGCTTTGCGTGGTGCTGACCCTGTCGGCATATCGGAGTGTCACGTCCCTATTAGTTCCCACCGGAAGCGGCGCGCACGATGGGGGAAATTACCTGGAAAGAGAGATCGAGATACCCATGAATTCCTCCACCGCACATATTGCTGCAGTGCTGGAGGAAGAGGGGGTTATCAGAAACGCTGTTCTGTTTCGCATATATGCCCGCTACCTGGGTTATGACCAGGAGTTGCAAGCCGGCCGGTATACGCTCAGTACGGCAATGAGCATGGAAGAGATCCTGGAGGAGTTACGCCGGGGAATCGTCTATAAAGAAACTGTCCGCTTTACCATACCCGAGGGATTTACGCTGGAACAGATTGGGGATCGGCTTGAGGCAACAGGATTGGTGGAGGCGGAATATTTTTTGGATGCCAGTGCCAAGTACGAGAGCAATGAATTTGATTTCCTGGAGGAAATCCCTCCGGACGTTTATTACAGGCTCGAGGGATATCTCTTCCCCGACACGTATGAAGTGCATGCAGACGTCACAGCGGATGAGCTTATCACCCTGATGCTGCGCCGTTTCAAAGCAGAAATTGATGATGAATATGGCAGCAGGGCTAATGCATTGGGGTTTACGTTGCACCAGGCAGTGACCATGGCCTCTCTGGTGGAGAAGGAGGGTCAGGTCGCAGCAGAGATGCCCCTTATTTCAGCCGTATTCCACAACCGTCTGCAAAAGGACAGCATGATCCTTTTGCAATCCTGTGCCACCGTCCAATATGCCTTGGGAGAAACAAAACCGTATCTGACCAACGCTGACTTGGAAGTGGACTCTATTTACAATACTTACATACATCCGTATCTCCCGCCCGGTCCCATTGGCGCACCGGGTAAGAAAGCGCTGCAAGCGGCAGTTGACCCTGCTCCTGTGGAATATCTCTATTTTGTGAGTAAGGAAGACGGCAGCGGAGCTCATCATTTCAGTTCCACACTGCAGGAGCATAACAGATTCAAGGCACAAGCCCAGCGTAACCGGAATTAGTCTTTTTGTATAAAATTAGCCAACTAACAAATAATAGCAGCAAAAAGGGGAATTGTCGTTGATAAAACGGCAGCAGCGCGCTTTTTCTCTTTGGCTGCTATTTACAATTATATTACTTATGTTTGCAGGCCGACTCGCTTTTGTGCAGCTTGTCCAGGGTAAGCAATTGGCCCGGGATGCTGTAAAGCAGCGTGCACAGACGGTTGTCCTAAATTATAACCGTGGTAATATCCTGGATCGCCATGGAGATTCATTATTGGGAGGCGGGGCAGACAAAGTACTCGCCGTCTTCCCCTCATTACTGGCCCGTAGTGACGCCGGCATCAGGGATGAAGTAATAGCAGTATTTCCCCAGGCCGGCGCTGCAAAGGGGCCCTTTATTGCGCTGGATAGCCTATCGCCGGCAGAGGCGGAGCATTTCCGGGACTACCGGGAAAATGGGCTTGTCGTTACAACCGCTTACCGTCGTTATGGCGAAGGCGCCCTAGCTACCCACCTCATCGGCCATGTGGGGCCTGACGACGGGGAGGGGAAGGCGGGCCTGGAAAAGTATTATAACAGTGAACTACAGGGGTATCCCCATACCCTGGCCGCTGTAGTGGACGGGAAGCACAGGCTGGTAGAGGGCCTGGGTTTCCGTCTCTGGCAGGACGAGCAGCAAACGGCACCCGCCAATTTGCTCCTCACCATTGACAGCCGCATTCAGCAACAGGTGGAGACGGTGATGGACGGGCAAATTATGCAGGGTGCCGTGGTTGTAATGGATCCCCAAAACGGCGAGATCCTGGCCATGGCCAGTCGTCCCAATTATTACCAGGTTAATCTACCCGAAATCCTCAATAACCGGGACGCATATACTTCCTATCTCCATGCTCAGCCATTCATCAACCGGGCGGTTTTAAGCTATCCCCCCGCTTCCATTTTTAAAATTGTCACTGCAGCTGCCGCCTTTGAAGTGGGCGGCTATACTTTGTTTGATCGTTTTAACTGTCCGGGGTATATTCGTGTGGTTGACAGGATCTATCACTGTTCCCTCCATAAGGCCCATGGAGAACTGGATTTAAGTGATGCTTTTGCCCATTCGTGCAATACAGCCTTTATCCAGTTGGCCCTGGAGCTGGAAAAGGAAACGCTTTATGAGTACGCTTATAAAATGGGCCTGGGACAAAAAGCGGGACTGCCTCTGGGAAGCGAAGATGGTGACGGGGAGTCAGAGGGGCGTTTACCACTACCGGCAGAATTGCCGTTTGCGGGAGATTTGGCCATGATGGCCCTGGGACAGGGGTTGTTGGAAGCTACCCCCCTGCAGGTGGCTCGCCTTACTGCGGTTGTGGCCAATAGCGGTTATCTGGTGGAACCCCGCCTGGTACTGGGTCTCCAGGATAAAAGGGGGAAACTGTCCCCCTCAACTTTATTTACCCCTTCCCCCAAGCAGGTGATCAGCTCCCTCACTGCTTCCCGGTTGCGCTACCTGATGATGAATGTGGTAGATCAGGGGACGGGACAAAAGGCGCAAAGTGATCAAATTATCCTTGGCGGCAAGACAGGCACAGCGGAAACAGGTAAAGAAGATCCCCAGGGGAACCCCCAGCTATATTCCTGGTTCAGCGGACTGCTCCCCCTGGAAGACACACGTGCCGTAATCACAGTTTTCATCGAGGAACCCCAGGGAAGCAGCGCCTCAGCAGTATTCAAAGATATTGCGGAAGCGATCCAGCCTTTTTTATAAAATGCAGCCAAAAGTCAAATGTGGTAGCCCCTTATGTCATTGCGAGCCGCAGGCGCGGCAATCTGCGCCCTTCTTCTTTTTCAACCAGAACTCGCCGCGTCCATATCGTACCCCGCGATGCGATGACAGCAACGGGATTTTTCACATTTGACCTTCGACTTCCCCTCCTTTCCGCTTCACCTTTATGATATAATCCCAAATAGAAACCACATGTTACAAGAAACAAAAAGCAACAAGGAAATAAGGAGCAAGAAAGGCAAAACCACAAATCCGGACGGGTGCAGAAACCCGCCCTGCTGGAACGCTGGAATATCCCTGCTTGACATTTGACTTTCGATTATTTTCATAGAAAGGAGAACTAATCTATCATGAAATATCTTGTTATCCTTGGTGACGGCATGCCCGATTATCCCTGCGCGGAATTGGGAGGAAAGACACCTCTTCAGTATGCACGTACCCCACAAATGGACAGGCTTGCTCAAATGGGTGAATTTGGCATGGTTAAAAGTGTTCCTGATAATATGCCTCCGGGAAGTGATGTGGCCAATCTCTCCATTATGGGTTACGACCCGGCTCGTTATTACACAGGCCGGGCGCCCATTGAGGCCGTGGCCATGGGAGTGGATCTGGCAGGGGATGATACAGCCTTTCGCTGCAACCTGGTAACCCTTTCGGCGGAAGAACCTTATGCCGCCAAAACAATGCTTGATTACAGCGCCGGCGAGATTGAAACGGAGGAGGCGCATGTGCTCATAGATGAATTGGCAAAAAGGCTCGGTAACGGGATATTTCATTTTTATCCGGGCATCAGCTACCGCCATCTCATGGTTTGGCACAGTGGACCGCAAAATTTTGTTCAGACACCACCCCATGATATTTATGGTAAGGTCATCGGCGATTACCTGCCTGCAGGTGAGGATGGAGAAAAACTTCTTGGCTTAATGGAGGAAAGCTATACATTGTTACACCTGAGCCCGGTAAACCGTAAGCGGCTGGCCCGGGGAGCAAATGTGGCCAATTCCATCTGGTTGTGGGGCCAGGGAAGAAAACCGAGCCTTAATAGCTTTGTTGAAAAATACGGACTCAGTGGTGCTGTTATCTCCGCCGTGGACCTAATCAGGGGATTGGGCCTCTGTGCCGGGCTTGAGGCAGTGATTCTGCCGGGAGCCACAGGGAATATACATACTGATTTCCGCGGAAAAGCAATAAAGGCCCTGGAGAAATTGCAGGAAGGCCTGGACTTTGTTTTTGTGCACGTTGAAGCCCCCGATGAGGCGGGACACCAGGGTGACCTGGAAACAAAAATTAAAGCAATCGAGGAGATTGATGAAAAAGTGGTGGGGGAAGTGCTGCGCGGGCTTAATGATTTTCCCCAAAGCAGGCTGATGGTCCTCTCCGACCATCCCACCCCGCTTTCGCTCCGCACACACACATCAGAAGCGGTTCCTTATTGTATTTACAAAGGTGAAACCGAAAAAACCAACCCTGGCGCTACCTTTTGCGAAGCCGTAGCTCAAAAAGGCCCCTATTTTCCCAGAGGCCATCTTTTAATGGATGAATTCCTG
>SKTJ01000147.1 GCA_007122565.1 Syntrophomonadaceae bacterium
ACTTGATATTCGGTTCAAATTCTGAGCTTCGGGCCATCGCAGAGGTGTATGGAAGTGACGATGCGAAGCAGAAGTTCGTTCAGGATTTTGTAACGGCATGGAACAAGGTGATGAACGCAGACCGTTTCGACCTTGCCTGAATGTATATTGTGCCATAAATTAACCCATTATCCATATATGTAGGCAGTGGGGACAGTCCCTGCTGCCTTTCTGATATAACTTGTTGTTCCGTATGATACAAATTGTTGACGGATAGATTTCAAGCCCTTGATTAGTGTAGGACTATCTTTGGCGAAGATAGGTAATCCTAATGGAAACCATGAAAATGAGGGGGAATCGCCTTGGGAGAAAGCATTGCTAAAAGGGAGTTTGGCGGGACGGGGCTGCAGATAACTTGTGTGGGTTTGGGCGGGGAAGGAGTGCTGCGTACATATGGCAAGGATGGGGCGGCCGGGGATGTTATTGCCACGGCGGCAAGGGAGGGAATCGGGTATTTTGATTCGGCCCGGGCTTATGCGGGCAGCCAGGCATACTTTGGGCAATTTTGGCAGGAAAACGGGAAGCTTCGCCAGACTGTTTTTCAGACCAGTAAATCGGCCAGCCGGGACAAAAAAGGGGCTTTGTCTGACCTGGAGGATTCCCTTAAAACCATGGGGACCGATTACCTGGATCTGTGGCAGATACATGATGTGCGTACTGAGGCCGAACTTCAAGCGATAGAAACCCCCGGGGGAGCGCTGGAAGCCTTTCTTGAAGCCAAAGAAAAGGGGAAGGTTCGCTTCATCGGGGTAACAGGCCATCAAGATCCTGCCATTCTGACGGAGGCAGTGCGGAGGTGGCCCGTTGACACAGTGCTGATGCCTGTTAATCCTGTGGAAGGGGTCATGGGCGGGTTTCTGGACGGGACGCTTGCTGCGGCTCTGGATAAGGGTGTTGCTGTGATTGCCATGAAAGTGCTGGGCGCTTCCCACTATCTTGCTCCGGAAAGGGGAGTGACGGCGGAGCTTTTGCTTAAGTATGCCCTTTCTTTTGATATCAGCCTGGCCATCGTGGGCTGTTCCACGCCCGGGGAAGTGATGACCCTAGCCCGGGTGGGGCGCACCTTTAGCCCCCTTTCTGCGCAAGAACGGCAGGAAGTAGAAGGGATCTTCCGGCCCATAGCGAAAAAACTGGCTTATTACCGCGGCTGAGGAAGGAATGACTCTGCCGCGGCTTAACCCGGTTCACTAGTAAAGTTGACGGGAATGCAGCTGATGGCAGAGGGATTAGTTGTCAGGAGTATCTCACAACAATGAATACAGCGACCACGCCAATTATTGAATGAGCTGTTATCATTGTGCCAAAGGAAGGTGCGTTAAAGATTAAGCTATGTACCTGTGGTTCAGTTCGCATCAGTGGTATGAGGTAGCTATGTGCAATAAGGCAAAAGAAAGCACCCGTTAGCATTCCTTTTAATAGCCAGTAATCTTTTCCTGTCTTCAGAAGGAAATATGTTATCAGTACGCCATACGTTGATGCAACAACAAAATGGGTAACTAAAGACCATATCACCCCGCCGGTGGTTAAGTTTGTAATATCCATTACAACCATTGTAGCGGCCAGATGCACAGATGATATGGGAGGGATACCCAGGAGGAATAAGCTGTGACTAAAGATCAAGCCAATGGCTCCTCCGATGGAGCCGGCCACTGAACCTAAAACAATGGGGTCTTTCATTGCTTTTGCCTCTTTTTCTCAATTTTCTTCTAATATAACCCAGAGAAAAATAAATATACGCAGCTGAGGCCTATGAGGTTTCCGATTTTTTTAAATATGAAAGCAATCCGTCTGCTGAGTCGAACAAGGGTTCCAACAATAACTTCATTTCATTGGTTACCGTATCTTCCATATTTTTCTCCGCCATGCCACTGTGCAGCCCTTTTTTTATTTCTTCCTGTAAGGCCAGGCCCAGTTTGTGTACGGCGTCTTCTTCTTCCCCATAATCTTTGGCCATATGCATATGTACGGACAACTGTCCGATTACAAGTTCGAGCAACAACTGGGCCGGGGCAGCAGCGCCAAAATGGGTAAAGTAAAGGTTCTGCACTTCACTGAAGACTAGGCGGTAAAGGTCTTGCATCATTAATGCGCCATCAAAATCAGGGCCGGGTGTAGCGGGCCGCGTTATGGGCTGATTGAGCAGTTTTGAGAGGCGGGGGGTATATACGCCGGCCGTATCGCCGCTAAATAACCCCTTCGTTTTGCGGTCATAAAAGCAGACATGGTGCCTGGCATGACCCGGCGTTTCCCATACTACAATGGGCCTTTCCCCCAGGCGGATTATTGTTCCTTCTACGGCCCGACGGAGCCTTGCCGCAGCTACAGGCAATACCTCTCCGTATTCCTGCAATTTCTCTGCTCCGTAGACAGCCCTGGACCCTTCGATTAGTCTGGTGGGATCGGCCAGATGCCTTTCCCCGCGGGGATGGACCCATATTTCCGCTTCATTAAAATGGCGGGAGATAAGCCCCAGTCCCCCTGCATGGTCCACGTGGATATGCGTAACTCCTATATGTTTTACTTCTGCGGGGGATATGCCGATAGTGGCTGCTGCTTCCAATAGTTTTCCGGATGAACTTGCGGGCCCTGTTTCGATTAGCATCCAGCCACTGCTGGCTTCATCTTTGATGAAGTATGCGGCCGTCCAACCGGGGATACCTCTTTCTTCCGTGTCCACCTGCCAGATATCACCGCTTAGTTCAATGATTTTATCCAAGATAATCACCTGTTTGAGTTAATTTACGTTTTTATTATAGCTAAATCTTTAGATTTTAGAAATGTTTATGGGAAGGTTCTGGCAAAAAAACATAAGAAAACTTGTAATCGGAAATAAACGAGCGGTAGAATCGGGATTACCCGGCCTACCGCTATTGGTTGTTTTTTAGAGAAATTTTCTTTAGCCGGTTTGTTTGTCCGACATTATTTTTCCCCGCGCTTCGTTTCTGACCAATCTTCTGAGGATTTTTCCCACGGCAGATTTGGGCAATGAATCCTGAAATTCGATGACACTGGGTACTTCGTATGAGGCAAGACTTTGGCTGCACCATTGGACCAATTCTACTTTAGAATAGCCTACAAATTATTTTTCTTTTACTTGTATATCTCTTCTCCTCTCAGTTATCCCTTTTTTTCTGCAACAAAAGGTTGACTCCAGGCAAAAATATATTTATATTATAAATAAGTTTATTATATAAACACGACTGGCAGGTGGTATTAATTATGGATAAGCACGAACCGGATCTGCGGGAGATTGTTGATGATCTGAAACGGATTAAAGTGGCTGTGAGCAAGAGCGACAGCATTATGAACTTTATCGACGCCGGGGGCGCGGTGAGGGGTATTTTGCTGGCCGGGGGGCTGCTGATCGCCCTGTTTTCCGGGGCTTTCTACTACCTGCTGGAACAGTACGGGTCCTTTGCAGCGTTCCCTGTTAATATTAGGGTGATGCTGTTTGTGCTGATCGGTTTGGCCTGGGCCGGTCTCGGTTACGTGAAGGTCCGCAATATTATGGGCAGTGCCCGCAAAATCAGTGCGGACATTACTGTATATAAATTGTTTGAAGAAGTATATACACCCCGTTTCTTGGCTCTGTTACTGCCCAATATTGCCGTTGTGATCTTGGGAATTATCTTTTTGTCCAGCCGGGGGCACGATCTTTTTATTATCCCATTCCTGGCCGTGTTGTTCGGTCTTACGACCATCGGAGTAAGCAGCTTTTTCTTTATGCAGGAGCTTTATCTGCTGGGCGTATGGCTCATCGCCACCGGATTGCTTACCCTTTTCATCGCGGAAGCGATCCACCCCGCGGCAGCTTTGGTGATTACTTTCGGGGCCGGTTTTGTTTTAACTTCAATGATTCTTTATCTGGGCCTGACTGGGGAAAAGAGGTAGTGGTAATGGCAGGCAGCGAGAGGGACAAAGAAGGCTTTGCCCCGGACAGGGTTATTCATGAACCGGTGCGCCTGCAGATCATCAGTTACCTGGCTGCGGGCGGCAAGCAGGTATCCTTTACAGAGTTAAAGGAAAAACTGGACCTGACTGCAGGCAATCTTTCCGTACAGCTGAAACGGCTGGAGGAAGCGGGCTATATCTCCATCAACAAATCCATCCGGGACCGGAAATCCTTAACCCGTGTAGCGCTGACGCGCCGGGGCATGGAGGCCTTGCGGCAGTACCTGGGGGAACTGGAAGAGATGATCGAACATCTGAAAAAAAGCACCACACCGCCGGGAAATGGGCAATCAAAGACGCCGGTGGGTAATAATAATAAGTAAATGCTCAGAAGTCAGTAGTCAGCATACAGTAGTCAGAATAAAAAACTAAAAACAATAATAAAAGACTGGAAAATGAGATCATGGAGGAAGAAGAAATTTGAATGAAGCTGACACGCTCGATGCAGCCATCATCAAAGTAACGGAACTGACGAAACGGTATGGCCATATTGTGGCAGTGGATAATATCTCTTTTACGGTGCGGCGCGGCGAAATCTTTGCCTTTCTTGGGCCGAACGGGGCGGGCAAAACGACTACGATAAAGATGCTCACCACTTTGCTGACGCCCACGAGCGGCCGGATCATGCTAAACGGTTATGATCCGGTACGGGAGCAGGACGAGGCTCGCCGTTCTTTCGGCATTGTTTTTCAGGATCCCAGTTTGGACAATGAACTGACGGCATATGAAAATATGGTCTTTCACGCAGTATTGTACGGCATGCCCAGGAGTGTTTGGAAAGGGCGCATTAAGGAGCTTTTGGAACTGGTACAGCTCGGGGACCGGAGCAAAGAGCAGGTAAAAAAATACTCCGGCGGGATGAAGCGAAGGCTGGAAATTGCCAGGGGGCTGTTGCACCTGCCCCGGATTCTCTTCCTGGACGAACCAACCCTGGGCCTCGATCCCCAGACGCGCAAGCTGCTCTGGGAGCATATCCGTGAGTTAAACGCAAAAGAACAAATAACCGTTTTCTTTACCACACACATCATGGAAGAAGCGGAACGGGTTGCAGACACGGTGGCGGTCATCGATCACGGTAAAATAATTGCCCAGGCTTCGCCCCGTGAACTGGCTGAAAGAACCGGCAGCGAATCACTGGAAGAGGCATTCCTTACCCTGACGGGTAAGGAGATCCGGGAAGAGGAAGCTGAAAGTAAAAACAGCATGATGAGCCGTATGATGCGGGGGAGACGGTAAGATGAACGTTATCTACATACTCTGGCTGCGCCAGCTTA
>SKTJ01000038.1 GCA_007122565.1 Syntrophomonadaceae bacterium
ATAATAAGTAAATAATTCAAGCCTGACCCCATTTAATTCATCTGATCAAAGGTATGAACTCATCAATGGTGAGATTTATTTGCTGGCCTCTCCCAGTTTTAAACACCAGGTTGTGGTAAATGAAATAGCGGGGATTTTTTATAACTATTTTGGGGGTAAGCCCTGCGGTCATTAACAGCGCCTTTGGATGTGAGGCTTTTTGGTTTTGCGACTAAGTTCGAAGAAGATCCAAATGTTGTGCAGCCTGATATTGTTGTGATTTGTGATGAAGACAAGGTCAACGAGGATAGCAAGTATGAGGGCATACCGACACTGATTGTAGAAGTTCTCTCTCCATTGACCAAAGGTAAGGACATGGCGGCAAAATTAAACCTATACTTAAACAGCGGCGTTTCAGAATACTTGATCGTGGATGTGGACAACAAAAATATTATGCAATATGCCTTTTCTCAGGAAAGGGATATAGAAAGTTTAAACACTTTTTGTGAAGGAGATACGCTTAAATCAACTGTTTTTGAAGACCTGGAGCTATCATTAAGGGATGTTTTCCAGTAGGAGTCGACACTACTGGACTGGCCAGAGGTGCGGCGTAATTGGAGCAACCACAACCACCTTTAAAAAAGGACCCCAGCCCCTTGTTCAGGCCCACAAACCTAACCGGCCGAAAATGAATATAACCACCCCAGAATTAAATCCTTCTTAAGGCTGATCCCAAAATACATCTAAAGGCCGATGCTCCTTTTCAAGGCAGGCTGTTACAATACACATACAGTAACAACATAAAGGGGGCAAACTGTATGCATGACCCGGCCGTTGAAGTAACGGACCTGAGTAAGCATTACGGCAGCGTTGCTGCTGTGGACAGGATCAGTTTCACGGTGCAGCGGGGCGAAATTTTCGGACTGCTCGGTCCCAATGGTGCCGGAAAAACCACCACCCTGGAGTGCCTGGAGGGGTTACGCCGTCCCGATGGAGGCGTAATCAGGGTGATGGGGGTGGATCCGGGCCGGGACTCCCGACGCCTGCTGCAACTGATTGGGGTGCAGTTGCAAACCGGCTCCCTGCCGGACTACATCAGTGTGGTTGAAGCGGTACGCTTGTTCAGCGCCTACCATGGAGTCACCCCTGACTACGCAATATTGAACCGCATTGGACTTGGCGAAAAGCTGCAGGCCCAGTATCATACTCTCTCCACCGGGCAGAAACGGCGTTTGGCTCTGGTCCTCGCTCTGGCCCACCGTCCCCCCGTCGTTTTGCTTGACGAGCCTACTGCCGGCCTGGATGTGGCTACCAGGGTGGCTCTTCACAGCCTGATCAGGGAACTGCGGGATGCAGGGGCTACCATCCTCCTCTCCACCCACGACATGGCTGAGGCGGAGAGCATGGCCGATCGTGTGGCGATTATGCTGCGCGGCCGCCTTGTCGCTGTTGGTTCTCCCCGCCAGCTTACCAGCGCCGGATCCAGGCTGACCAAGATATCGGTACGCACCGCCGGCAAGGGCGGTATGGCTGGAGCAACTTTGCCGGGCGTGGAACGGCGGGATCGCCAGGATGATTATGATCTCTATTTTACCGTTACGCCGGGCCCCACTGTAACCGCCGTTATCGCCCATATTGAGGGCAGTGGTGACGAGCTCATAGATCTGAGGGTGGAGCGCCCATCCCTGGAAGAGCGCTTCCTGGAACTGACTGCAGAGGAGGCTGTAAAGAGATGAAAGCTTTTACTATTCATTTTTCCTTTGAATTTCTTGCCGGTCTGCGCAACCGTACCCTTTTGATGATGAATTACCTTTTCCCCCTGGGTTTTTATGTTTTTGCAGGAGCGATGATGACCGGGATCAACCCCGATTTCAGGGGTGAGATTATCCCGGCCATGCTCACTTTTGCCATCCTTTCCGCCACCATTTTGGGTCTTCCCGGCCCACTGGTGGAGACCCGGGAAGGGGGAATCCTGCGCAGCTACCGCATCAACGGGGTGCCGGCGGCATCGATCATGACCATTCCCGCTTTTTCCACGGCTATTCACTTGGTTCTTGTGGGCGCCGTCATCACCGTCACTGCTCCGTTTGTTTTTAAGGCACCGTTGCCCCAGAACTGGCCCGCCTACATGCTGATTTACCTGCTCATGGTTTTTGCCTGCAGCGGGTTGGGCTCCCTGATCGGTGTTATCTCCGGCAACAGCCGGCAAACCATCCTCTGGTCGCAATTGATCTACCTGCCTTCCATGCTGCTGAGCGGCATGATGGTGCCGGCGGACCTTTTGCCCGGACCTTTTGTAAAAATGGGCCACCTGCTGCCGGCCGCTTACGTCATGCAGTCCTTCCAAAGTCTGGCTTACGGGCGGGAAGCCCTTTACGAACCGCTGCCGGGAATGCTAATCCTGCTGGCCGGTGGAGTAATCGCCTTTGGCCTGGCTCTTTACCTCTTCTCCTGGGACAGCCACAACAATACCCGGCGCGGCCACCCGAGCATGGCGGCTCTGGCGTTGCTGCCCTATATCCTGGGAGCCCTGTTGCTGGTCTGATAAACGCAGCCTGGGAAAAGGGAAAACAAATGAGAAGGATTCCTACGCTCAAAAGCGAAGAAACTATACAACAAACCACTGTACCGGGAGAGAGCAAGATGACGGACGGTAAAAAGACGGCAGAGCAGAAAATAAGCATCTTAATTGTGGATGACCACCCGTTTTTCCGGCGTGGCGTCCGCTTCTTCCTGGAAACAATACCGGGTCTGGTATTGGCCGGGGAAGCGGACGACGGGGAAATGGCTCTTGCTTTCCTGGAGCAGCAGGAGGTGGACGTGGTTTTGCTGGACTTGCAGATGCCCGGTCTTGACGGTATCGAGACGGCCCGTAGTATTGCTGTGCTCCACCCCGGGGTAAAAGTACTCATGCTCACCTCCTTCGGGAACTGGGAACGAATTTACAATGCTCTCAGGGCAGGGGCTGCCGGTTACGTACTTAAGGATGGGGAACCGGAGGAACTTGTGGCCGCCATCAGGGCTGTGTCGGCGGGAGGCAGCTACCTGGGTGCACAGGTCACTGCGGAACTGCTGCAGCACGTTGGTGCAGCACAGGCATTGGCAGAAACGGCGAAGGCAGGCATATCATCCGGCTCAGGCCGGATGCCCGAACCCCTCTCCAGCCGTGAAAAAGACGTGCTGGCCCTCATCGCCACAGGCCTGAGCAACCGTGAAATTGCCGGGCGCCTTTTTTTAAGCGAAAAGACGGTCAAAACTCATGTGGCCAATATATTGCAAAAGCTAAACGTAAAGAGCCGCACTCAGGCCGCCCTCTGCGCCATGCGCGAAAACCTGTTAAGTGAGGAGACTAAAGATGACAGGCAATGAACGTCCTGAATATGTCAAATCTTTTCTCCATAGTGCCGCTGCCGGGGCGGCTTTCGGCCTTATTGCCGCCGTAGTTTTTTTACAGCTATTGGTTCCTCCCTGGACGCCGCTTCTATTCACCGCTGGCATAATACTTTTGGCCGGCCTCTCTTCCGGTCTGGCAGGTTTGGGAGGGGCCTACTTTGACCAACGTCTTTTGCGTTGGGGTATTAAAAAACCACTGCCCCGCATGGCAATCAGTTATAGCGTTATTGCTCTGGCTACTTTCATAGTTACCTATGCCTCAATTACTGCCTTCGGTATGCTCCCTGTGGGCGCAGATCTGCAGTATTATACTTTCTGGGGCATGTTAGGGGGACTGCTTTTCGGAGCGGCATTTGCCCTGGCAAATTACCTGGTATGGCGAAACAAACAAAAGCTGTTACTCCTGGAAATGGAAAACCGCCACCTGGCGGAGCTGGCCTCCCGGGAAGCTTTGCTGCGTGAAGCTGCCTATAACCTGGCCGTGTCTGAAGAACGTAACCGTATGGCCCGTGAACTGCACGACACCATCTCCCAGGGGATACACGGCATTGTATATGCTCTGCGTCCGTTGCGCGCCACCCTGAGCGGTAATGAGCGTGGCCTGGAGATTCATGGCCACCTGGAACAGACCGCAGCGGACACCCTGA
The DNA here is from genome assembly GCA_007122565.1 of Syntrophomonadaceae bacterium. Classification (GTDB taxonomy): domain Bacteria; phylum Bacillota; class Dethiobacteria; order DTU022; family UBA8154; genus UBA8154. The sequence continues at coordinate 4,020 of SKTJ01000038.1, forward strand.
AAGAACTGCGCCGCCTGGTGATGGAGCTATCCCCCTCTCCCCTGGAAGACCACAGGTTAAGCGAGGCACTGCGCCTGCACTGCGATCTCTTTGCGCGGCGCCAGCAGATTACCCTGTATTTGCAGTTGGACTACAGGGGCGGCCTTCAACCCGATCAGGAAATGGCCCTCTATCGTCTGGTTCAGGAAGGGTTGGCTAACGTTCAACAGCACACCGCTGCCGCACATGTCACAGTTAAGTTGACAGGGGAAGGAAATAACGCTACCCTGACGGTGTGTGACGATGGCTGCGGTTTCGATCCGGCCACAGTAAAGCGCGGGCATGGCCTTAATAACATGGAATCCCGGATCCGCCAAAGCGGCGGCCGTCTGCAAATAATTTCCACTCCCGGCAAGGGAACGGAAATTAAGGCACAAATAGCAGACAGGGGGACTTTTCTCCTGTCAGGTTAGAGCGCCTGCTCAGGTTCACTTTGATACCGGTTTTCGAAATGGTGCCCTGTCCTGCCATACTGATGGTTGCACCACATTGCATATCCCATCGCAATCCTTTTCATAGAAACTCCGATCTCTTCTTTTTCTTCCAATACCAAGTAAACGTGGTTATCCATCAAACAGCAAGCGAGGAGGGCAAAGCTCCCTTTTTCCAGGGCTCATAATAGCTGGGAATAAAACTTTTTTCTGTCTCTATCTCCCATAAAAATATTTCGTTCATCGGATTCCTTTTATCATAATATGGTGAAAACCTGTTGACTTCTTTGTCGTGGGGCTGCCTTGGCATAAACATCACCCTGTCTGTTCGCGGGCATTCAAACTGTTTTAGTTTGTTGACGTTATTCCCTTGCCACTCTTCTTTAGCAGCCAGGTAACTCCAATAATATCTTCCTCCAGTTCAACACACTCAGCCTGCTGGCTGGCCACATAGCCGTCGAATATGCTTATTTTATCCGGATGTTTTAATTTAAGTTCCGCTGCCCGGCGACGGATACAGGCTTGCTGAGATGCGTTTAGTTTAATAAGTTCAGCTTCGTTTACAGGCTTGGCTTCAAGGAAACTGACTTCCCCCTGCTTGAAGATTTCCAACCATTCGTCATAAGAAGGAGATTCCCCGCCCTTTCCCTCCCGGCTGTAAGCATCATCTATGAGAAGATACCCATCGTCTTTGACTGTCTGCTTCAACTTATCAATAGTTCGCCCCTGATCCCCCAGCACATCCCCC
>SKTJ01000159.1 GCA_007122565.1 Syntrophomonadaceae bacterium
GAGGAGAGGCGGAAGAGGCTGGTGATGCCGAAACGCCCGCGGATACTGTCCATGGTGCGGCTGAGGGCCATGGCCCGCTCCCGGTCCTCCAGCAGGGAGAGTTGCACACGCTCGGAGCTTACCAGCCCGGAGAGGCTTACCCCCAGGGCACGTACAGGCCGGTAGTCCCAATGTGTGTAAAAAAGCTCCCGTACCCGTGGATAAATCTCCATTGTCAATGCGCTGGGCTGGGGCAGCTTGCGCTGGCGGGAAAAACCGCTGGGACAGTCAAAGTCGGCACCGCGGCAGTAAACGCTGACCACCTGGCCCGCCCGTCCCAGGCTGCGGCTGCGCCGGCATACTTCCTCTGTAATCTCCAGCAGCACCACTTCCATTTCCTCCAACTTCCGATAATCACGGGGCAGGGTCATACAGTGTCCAACCCCGCGCCGCTCGTCTTCTGCCCCGCCCCGCGCCTCCGTTGCCGCGGCCAGGTTGGAGTAATCGATGCCGTGGGCGTTGAGCCACAGGATCTCTCCGTTTACCCCCCAGCGCCACTTCAGCTCTTCCCGCGCCATGGCGGCAAGCTGGCCGATGGTGCGGATACCAATGTTGAAGAGATGGCGTTCCATGCGCCTTCCCACCCCAAAAAGCTGCCCTGCGGGCAGGGGCCAGGTGTACCGGGTGTAGTTCTCATGATTAAGAGTAAAAAACCCGTCGCTATTTTTTTTGGCGAAACGATCGCAGGCCATCTTGGCCTGCAGGGGATTTTCCCCGATACCGATACGGCAGGCGATGCCTGTCTCCTCCCGGATCTTTGCCATGATACGTCGTGCCGTCTGGGGTGGTGTCCCCCACAGCCCCTCACAGCCGCTCATATCGAGAAATTGTTCGTCAATGGAGTAGGGGAAGACCCGGTCTGTGAACTGCTGGAAGATAGCCGTGAGCTGCAGGGAGACATCTATATAGTGCTGCATGTGGGGACGGACGAGGATGGCATCGGGGCAGAGGCGCCGGCATTCCCAGGCACCGACGCCTGTCTTGATACCCCGTGCTTTGGCTTCCTTACTGGCGGCGAGCACAATGCCGTGCCGCCTTTCCGGGTCGCCGCAGACAACGACGGGCTTGCCGCGCAGGGAGGGATTGCGGGCGATCTCCACACTGGCGTAAAAGGATTCCATATCGGCGAGCATGATTGTTTTTGTTTTTTGCATGTGCATAATTTGCTTAATCCCCTTTAATGTCTTATCGAAGTCTTATCGAACATATATTCGCATACATTGATTATTATATAATTTCTCCGAAAAAAATACAAGCATGGTTTTTATAACGGAACATAAGTGATGGGTAAAACGTTATATATGTAAAGAGTTGAAGGCCAATCTTTTAAGTGATGGAACGAAGCGAGTTTGCTGACCTTTGACCTTGGAATTTAGACTAAAGAATTGAAAAGGAGGAAGAGATGAAGAAAATATTGTGCTTTTTGCTGGCCCTTATGCTTGTTGTAATGACCATTCCCGCCACGGCAGTGTCCAAGGAGGCGGCTGGGGTAAAATTGGGTAACGAGGTCTTGCTGGAAAGTTATCGCCATCTTATTACGGGAAAAAAGGTGGGTTTGGTCACAAACCAGACAGGGGTGGACAGCCGGGGGAAAAGTTTGATCGATATTCTTGCCGCTGCGCCGGACGTGGAGTTGACTGCCCTTTATGCACCCGAACACGGTCTTGACGGAGTCGCCAGGGCCGGGGCATGGGTGCAGTCCTACACACATCCCGAACTTCGTATCCCCGTGTACAGCCTTTACGGTGCAACGCGCATGCCCACCCAAGCCATGCTGCAGGAGATTGACGTGCTCCTTTTCGATATTCAGGATATCGGGGCCCGCACCTATACTTATATGTCAACACTGCAGTACTGCATGGTGGCAGCGCAGCAGTACAACAAGCCGGTAGTTGTGCTGGACCGCCCCAATCCCCTGGGGGGGATGATCGTGGAAGGTCCCGTGCTGGAAGACCGCTATAAAACTTTTGTGGGTGTGGATAACCTGCCCATGGCCCACGGCATGACGGCCGGGGAACTGGCCCGTTTCTTTAACCGTAACGTCGGGGTTGCGTTGACTGTTGTACCCATGGAAGGCTACCAGCGTAATATGACATTTGAGGAAACGGGTTTGCCTTTTGTCCAGACATCCCCCAATGTTCCTGATCTAACATCTGCTTACGGTTATATGGCTACCGGTTTGGGGGAGGGAACGGGCGTATTTCAGGCGGACAAGTTCCGTTGGGTCGGTGGCAGGGGCCTTGATGCAAACCGTTTTGCTGAGCTGCTCAACGGGGCGGACTTGCCCGGGGTACACTTTGTGCCGGAGGTAAGGGGGACGGCAGGCGGTGTACGCCTGTATATTTACGATCCGTACCGTTTTAACCCTGCCAAAAGCGGTATCTACGCCCTGGCCTACGCTTTTCAAATAGGGGATTTCCAGGTTCCCAAGAGTACGCAGAGTCATATTGTCATGTTCGATAAGGTAATGGGGACGGACAAATTCGGCGTCTGGCTGGAGGAAGGACTGACGCCGCAGCAGATTGAGGCCCGTTACAGGCCGGCCCTGCAGCAGTTCAAGCAGGAGCGGGAAAAATATCTCCTGTCACAGTATGCACCACGTCTCAGCGTGGTGGTGGGCGGGTTTACCCTTGTCAGCGATCCCGATCCCTATATTGACAGTCAAAACCGCATCATGATCCCACTGCGGGCCGTGGCGGAGGGGCTGGGGGCGCAGGTGCACTGGGAAGAGCAGACACGTCGTATCACCATTAAAAGGAATGATATAACGCTTCTCTTTACTGTGGACAGCCCCATTGTGCTTGTAAACGGTGCGGAACATAAGATGGATACGGTCCCCCGGATTATGAACAGCCGAACTGTGGTTCCACTGCGCTTTGCCGCAGAATACCTGGGTGCTGCTGTGGACTGGAACGACACCATGCGCCGTGCAGTGGTCACGATCCCATGAGAAAAATCTTAATAAAATCTTGACATAATCTGAAAGTCATCTTGAAACGGCAGGTTTATACTAACGGCAGTAACATAAAAAAAAATTAAGAAAGGAGGTGTTTTGAAAATGAATAAACGAAAAATGTTACTGCACCGTGTCCTGCCTGTGCTGCTGTTGGTAGGCCTGCTTGTGCTCTCTTTCGCTCCGGCTGCTTTTGCATATGATGGTGGGTCCGGAGGTGGGGTCTGTATTGTCCCTGCAGAATTCAAGGAGCAGGTAGAAGAGATCACCGCCGCGTTCCGGGAGAAAATGGCGGAACTACGGGCCCGACTGGCTGGTTTGCGCGGGAGCGGAGAGATTGAAGCCATGCGCGACGTTCACGCAGAAAGGTTTGCCTTAATGGACGAGAAGCGCGAAGCCATGAGCCAATACATCGCGGACGAGTTCAAGGATGAGTTTCTAAACAGGGGTCCGCAGCGAGCGAACCGCCACGGCGCGGGCAAAGCTCTGCCCTGGGGCGAGAGCTTCTGATTTGGGAATACAAAAAGATGATTATAACCTGGAAACGGAGAAACCCCGGCTGTTGTCATTTCAGCCGGGGTTAATTATTGTAAAGGGTAAGAAACAGGGGGCAGGGGGATGGGGGAGGGAAAAAACAGTAGTCAGTAGTCAGGAGTCAGGAGTGGGGGGCAGTAGTAAGGAGTGAGGGGCAGGAGTCAGGAGGGAGAAAACGGTATTCAGGAGTTAGGAGTCAGGAGTCAGGAGGGATCAGGGCAAGAAACAGGGGGCAGGGTTGTTGATGATTGATTACAGAATTTACCACTTCACAGCTTGTCCCGCCTCTTATATAATGTCTAAATATGAAGGATCTGGCAGACCACCAAATACATAAGCATGGGAATGAAAAATTTGAAAAACTTTTTAGAGAAAGCGTCTTTACCCGCCTTCTTGTTCATGGTGCTGGTGATGGCAATCGGCATGTATTCCTTTTACGCAAAGGATAATGCTGGTGCAATAACGGAAACAGAGGATTATGATCTTAGAGGCATAGTGGAAGGAAAAGGGGAAGTTTACGCTTTGGCGGAAATGGAACCAGAGGAACCTGCAGTATTAGAAACGCAAAAGGAAGACGATTTATCTGTAAAGGATACATTAAAAGAAAAGGAACCCAGCCAGGAAAAAGAAAACGAAGTCACTATCACAACGGCTAAAGCTTCTAACCAGGAAGAAGAAATACTTGAGAACAAAGAAGTAAAAGAAGAAAATAACATTGAAGAACCGATACCAGCAAAAAAAAATCCTGAGACAAGTGATAAAAGGGAGGAAGCCAAAACCGTTTCCATTAATATAGAACCCATAAGCCAGGTTAATGTTAATGGCACTTTTAATCAATATGTCCTTCATATTATCGATACATACGCCATAGGGGAAGGTAAATATCCTTACCTGCTAAATAATGATTACGCCAATTATAACGGTGTAACTCAAACCTTGACTTACCAGGGAAAGGAGCTGCTCAAGGCCCACCCCAGCGGCAACAAGGCGAGTCATTGTGTGGGTATAACCTTCGAGGTCTTTTTTCGCGCCATGCAGCAGAGAAATCGGGATCTGGGTATCCCCGTCGATGATTTTAACGGCATGAGTTATGATAATCTATTTGATTTTGTGATGAACTGGTTTGCAGCTTCCGGTTCAAAGAAAAACAACAATATTGCCATTGCAGTGGAAAAATACGGCATCGGTAAACGTCTTTATGACCTGGAAGATGTCAAATCCGGTGATTTTATCGACCTTAACAGGCAAAATGGAACAGGACATACGGTGGTCTTTATCAATTGGATCCGAGAACAAAACAGGATAATCGGGCTGAGGTACTGGTCCAGTCAACCAAGTACCGGGGGAATAAGCTATAACAAGGAATACTTAAATGCTATTAACCACATGTATATGGTAAGGATTCTCCCTGTCCCGGGTCAGAGCTTCTGATTGGGAATAAGGAAGGATTATAACCTAGCCTGGATAAACCAGTAGATAGCAGGTAGCTGGTAGCAGGTAGGAAAAGCAAGCGACTTTAAAAATCGCTAAATGCACAGCTTTTTAAAAAATGTCTTGCAATTTTGCGCAGGACTTGAGAGTTAAGGGCCTAAGAAACGGGGAAACTCCGGTTGTTGTTTATGACAGCCGGAGTTTTTTATCCACTAAAAAGCTGCGCAGGGCAGTGGGGCTGATTCATTTTCCGGCACATTGA
>SKTJ01000115.1 GCA_007122565.1 Syntrophomonadaceae bacterium
CAAAAAAGGAGGTGGAACGCATGAGTACAGGACTCAAGTTTAAGCCGAAAGTGATCGGATTTGTATGCCAGTGGTGAGGATACGGAGCGGCAGACTTGGCTGGCGTGTCCAGACTACAATATACAACTGATATGAGGCTTATTCGTGTCATGTGCACAGGCAGGATCGATTTGGCACATGTACTCAAGGCTTTCTCCAGTGGCGTGGATGGAGTATTTATCGGTGGTTGCCGTTTAAATGAATGTAACTATACTACTCAGGGTAATTTTCATGCATTAAACCTGGTGTTTCTGTTTAAGAAAATAATGGAACACCTTGGGCTCAACCCTGAAAGGTTAAGGATTGAATTTATGTCATCCGGTGAAGGGAATATCTTTGCCCAGGTTGTTGATGAGTTTAACAAAAAGGTGCAGGAATTAGGACCACTGGGTAAAAGTGAAGGTATGGAAGAAAACAGCCTCCGCTTAAAGTTAAAAGCAGTGGAAAGACTTGTTCCGTACCTCAGGCTCGTGGAAGGGGAGAGATTAAGAGCACATTTTAAGACGATGGAGGAATGTGAGACATTTTACTCCAGCGAGGAGGCAGACGAATTATTCCGTGCATTAATTGCAGATAAGTTGGCGCTGAGCCAGATCTTCTTACTCATGCAGGATAAAGCACGCACTACAAAAGAATTAGCTGAGTTGACAGGCCTGTCTCCTTCTGAGATAACCAGATACCTTAACAGCTCTGCAGAACAGGGCTTAATCAAATATACAGAATCTGATCGGAGTTTTTCAGCTGTCTGATGAGTAAGGGGAAGCACTGGGATAGGGGAAAAAGGAGGTTAGAAGAGCCATGGACAATGATAAGATTGGCCAGATAATTGATAAATACCAGGGCGAAGCCAGTTCGCTTATACAAATATTGTTGGATATTCAACATGAAAATCACTGGCTGCCGCGCAGTGCACTGGAAGTGGTCAGCAAAAAGTTAAATCTTCCTTTGTCTAAAGTGCAGCAAACGGCTACATTTTATAAAGCCTTCAGTGTAGTCCCCATAGGGCGTCATGAGATTCATGTTTGTAAGGGGACAGCATGTCATGTCAATGGGGCGCAGGACCTCCTCGAGGAAGTGGAGGAAGTGACAGGGATCAAGCCTGGCGAAACAGACCCCGATGCGAAGTTCAGCTTGAAGACAGTAAACTGCCTTGGCCGCTGTGGTTTAGGCCCGGTGATCGAAATCGATGGAAAGACTCACGCCAGGATGTCGCCGGCTGAGATATCAGACGCGCTAAAAAAATATGAGTGAGGGAAGAGTATGCCACTGATAAAATCACCTGAGGAGTTAGAGAAAGTAAGAGAAGAAATACTGTCCCGGAGAGACCCGCATAAGCTCTGCATCTCAGTATGTGCAGGTGCAAGTTGTCTTGCCTCTGGTGCCGGTGAAGTCATAGCTGCCTTCAAAGCAGAGCTTGAGAAACAAAACATCAATGCGGATGTGGATACTAAAGGGTCGGGGTGCCCGGGTTTTTGTGAGCAAGGTCCTGTGGTAGTGATCCATCCGGAAGAGATCTGTTACCTGCAGGTTACACCGGACGACGCAGGGGAAATTATTTCCCAAACCATCGTGGGGAAAAAACCGGTGGAGCGCCTTCTTTACACTGACCCGGATACTGGCAATAAAGTTGTAAAAATGAATGATATACCTTTTTATAAAAACCAGGTACGGCATCTTATTGGCAATAACATTAAAATTGACCCTAAAAGTATCGATGATTATCTGGCGCAGGGTGGTTACGCTGCATTAGCTAAAGCAATGCATGAGATGTCTCCGGAGCAGGTAATAGAAGAAGTGAAGGAATCGGGTCTGCGGGGAAGAAGTGGCAGCGGGTTCCCTGCAGGCAGGAAATGGGAGTTTTGCCGTAATTCGGAAGATGAGCACAAATATGTGATCTGTAACTGTCACGAGGGTGATCCCGGTTCATATGCAGACAGAAGGTTGACTGAGGGGAATCCCCATAATGTCCTTGAAGGGATTATCATTGGTGCTTATGCGATCGGGGCACAGGATGCCTTTGTCTTTGTCGGGGATGAATTTCCCCAGACGGTGGAAAATATGCGCCTGGCGATCAAACAGGCTGAGGAGTATGGATTTCTGGGTAAAGATATCTTAGGTTCGGGGTTTGATCTCACTGTCAGGATCAGTATAGACGGTGGGGGCTACGTGCTCGGCGAATCAACAGCGTTGATGGCTTCCATGGAAGGTAGAATCGGTGAACCGAAAACGAAATATGATCACGCTACGGACAGGGGTTTATGGGCAAAGCCCACTGTTTTAAACAATTTGCAGACTTGGGCCAACGTCCCTCTGATCATCAATAATGGTGCTGCATGGTTCCGTCAGACAGGGACGGATGGGAGCACAGGAACGAGGGTTTTCTCAATTACAGGCAAGATTAAGAATAGCGGTATGATTGAGGTGCCCATGGGGATGTCCTTAAAAGAAGTTATCTATGATATTGGCGGCGGAACTGTGACAGACAAGAAATTTAAAGCAATCCAGGTTGGCGGGCCACTGGGAGGCTTTGTCCCCGAAAGTCAGCTTGACGTACAGGTGGATTATGATCAAATGACAGATGCTGGCCTTGCAATGGGGCCTGGCCTGATTGTTGCTGATGAAAGTACGTGTATAGTAGACATGGTCAAATATTTTCTCACTTTCCTGGCCCATGAATCCTGCGGCAAGTGCACCCCCTGCCGTGATGGTATCAGGCAGATGTTGCATATTTTAAACAATATCACAGCAGGCAGGGGCAACAAAGGAGATTTGGAACTTTTAGAGCTTATTTCCACAGTACAAAAGAAGGCAGCACTGTGTGCCCTGGGACAAGGCGCATCTGACCCACTGCTCAGCACCCTGAAGCATTTCCGGGAAGAGTATGAAGCTCACATTGAGGAAAAGCGCTGTCCTGCAGGCGTTTGCAAAGCCTTAGGGGCTGTTTCAAGTGGAGCAAATGTATAATATGGGTAAGTGCTCAGGAGTCAGGAGTCAGGAGTCAGAATAAAAGAATTAAAACCAAACTTAATCCACTGCATAACCAAGCATATAGGATTTTGTGGAAAAATAGGCAAGCGAGGTGAACAAAAAATGGGTGAAGTCACCTTGACTATCGATAATAAAGAGGTTAAGGCCGAAGAAGGGATGACGGTGCTTGAAGCGGCGCGTAGCGCCGGGATTAAGATCCCGACCCTCTGCCATCATGAAAAGTTAGAACCCTATACTGCCTGCAGGATTTGTATGGTGGAAGTGGAATCAAGAGGCAGAAGCGAACTGGACACTTCCTGTTCCCGCCCCGTGAAAGATAATATGGTGGTGAGAACGCAGTCGGAGGAGCTAACGGAGATTCGCAGAACTTTATTGGAACTTATGCTTTCCCATGCTCCCGATGCCAGGGAATTACAGGAGTTAGTTGAAGAGTATGGTGCAAACAGGAATCGTTTTGCAAAAGAACCTTCATTCTGTATCCATTGTGGGCTGTGCGTAAGGTATTGTGCCGAGGTAAAAAAGAAAAACGCAGTTGTATTTGTTAAAAGTGGAGTAAGGCGGGAAATAAGTTTCAACAAGGAGATAGCCTCCAGGGAATGCTGGAAGTGCAGGGAGTGTTTTGAGCTCTGCCCTACAGAGGCATTACAAACAGCTTACTTATTAACTGAAGCTCTGACATCCGACTCATCTTCTTTTGAGCTTGAGCCGGATGCCTAGGTAAGAAGTTTGATCTGCCGACACCGGCAATAAGAAAGAGATAGGAGGTTGATTACAATGATTATAAAAATCTTAGATAAAGAAAGGGAAAATTTGGATCGGTTGGAAAGGGAAGTGTTTGAAGCTCTGACTAAAATAAATATAGTTGGTACTGTAGAAAAACATCAAAATTTTGATAAGTTTTCAAAGTATGATATCAAAGAAACACCGGTACTAATAGTCAACAATAAAGTTAAGGTTTCTGGGAAATTACCCCAAATAGAAGAGATTATAAAATATATTGAGGAGGAAAAATAGATATGGATATGCCATTGGAAAAGAAGTTTAAAATGATGTCAAATATTTTGAGGGCCACTCACTTTGAATGGCGCCGGGCCGCTTTGGCTTCCTGCCCCGATGTGGATCCGAAAGAACTTGTGATGAAATTCTGGGAAGAAGTGGGCCATGACACCGCCGATGCTTACCTTAAGCAAATAGACCCCAGCAAGCCCCTGCCGGGACAACTGGCTCAAAACACAGTTTTCAGCAGCCTTTGCATGGGTGAGGATGCCAAGGTTGTGGATGGTAAAGATGATAAAGAATCCTATGTGCACCATGACGGATGCCCCTGGTATGACTGGCACAAGAGACTTAACCTGCTGGAAGAAGACCAGGCCGGTTGTGATCACTGGTTCCGCACCTTTACTAAGGATATTAATGAAAAACTGGGTACTGATGTAAAGTGGGAAACGCAAAAGTGCCTCGCCGGCGGCGATGATATTTGCCTGCGGCGTTTCTGGGTAGAGTAAAGTAGTAGTAAAATATTTTAAATTCCATGAAGAAGCCTCTGATAATATCAGGGGCTTTTTTTTGGGTAATTTTAGGTGCTTGCAGGAAAGGCGTAGGTTGGGAGCGAAGTTAATAAAAGGAATTAAGGAGGTTCAATACTATGGTTGTTGGGCATGAGCAGGATGTCCCCCATGTAAAACTAACAGGGGAACATTTAAAAAATGTGACCAAGAAGGTCCTAATATCCCCGGAAGATGGCTGGGAAGACCATGTGATGCGCCTTTTTGAGCTGGCGGAAGGGGGGCACACTCCCAGGCACCGTCACGGTTGGCCACACATCAACTACGTAGCCAGGGGCAAAGGGATCCTCTATCTTGGCGGTACGGAATATAACCTGGAAGAGGGCTCTTATGCCTATGTGCCGGCAGAGCAGGAGCACCAGTTTTTAAATCGGGGTAAAGAAACCTTTGCTCTGATCTGTATAGTCCCTGTAGAGGGTGAACAGTAAAAACTGCACAGGAGTTAGGAGTCAGCATAAAAATACTCTGAATACTGGAATACCTGAGTTACAAATTACTTGAACTGTGGGAGAGGTTTTTATGGGTAAAATTGTTATTAATCAGGAGGGCTGTAAGGGGTGTGCATATTGTGTGGTTGCCTGCCCCCGGGAATTAATTATGATTGATCAAAGCAGAATAAACAACCTGGGATATAATCCTGCTTCGTTTAAGGACAATAAGGACAATAATAAAGCAGAGTGCACCGGGTGTGCGCTCTGCGCAGAAATATGTCCTGAGGTCCTGATTGAGGTCTATCGGGAGAAAAGAAGGGCGGGTGATTGCACATGAAAGAGCAACGGATGATGCATGGGAGCATTGCCCTGGCTGAAGGGGCGATCACGGCGGGATGCCGTTATTATTTCGGCTATCCGATCACGCCTCAAAATGAGATACCGGAGCATCTGTCGGCCCGTCTGCCTGAGGTGGGAGGCGTTTTTATTCAGGCGGAGAGTGAGATTGCCTCAATTAATATGCTGCTTGGCGCAGCAGCGGCCGGTGCACGGGCCATGACGTCATCTTCCGGGCCAGGCATCTCCCTGATGCAGGAAGGACTCTCCTACATGGCCGGTTCCGAATTACCGGCAGTAGTTGTCAATATTACACGCCTCGGTCCTGGGCTGGGGGGAATTGCAGCATGCCAGGGTGACTACTGGCAGGCTACCCGGGGCGGTGGGCATGGTGATTATCGTTTAATCGTGCTGGCACCCAATTCGGTGCAGGAGATGCATGACCTGGCGATCAAGGCATTTGAGCTGGCCGATCAGTACCGTAATCCGGCCCTTATTTTAGCAGACGCCATCCTTGGGCAGATGAAGGAACCGGTAAGCTTTGCTGAACCAAAGATTAAGATTCCCGCCAAGCCGTGGGCTCTTACGGGTGCCGCGGGGCGCAGTCCCCAACTGATTAAATCCCTCTATCTCGCAGACGGGGAGATGGAGAAACATAACTGGCGTATGCATGAAAAATACAGGCGCCTGCAGGAAAAGGAATGTTTGGTGGAGCAGGACCTGGAGGAACATATGGATATCCTCCTTGTCTCCTTCGGCTCCTGTTCACGTATGGTTAATTCGGCAGTGGCGTTGGCCCGCTCCCAGGGATACAAGGTGGGGCATATCCGTCCCATTTCCCTGTTTCCTTTCCCTGAAGCGGCCATTCGGGATGTTTCGCAACGCGTGGGAAAGGTGCTGACGGTGGAGATGAACACGGGACAGATGTGGGACGATGTGCGGCTCTCCGCCTATCCCGGCAGTCAGTGCCGTCTCATGGCCCGTCCGGGTGGTGCTATTCCGGCGCCAAAACAGATACTGGAAGAAATAAAAAAATTCTTGAAGGTAGGGGATCTCCTTGCAAAAAGTGTTCGCTAGGCCGGCCACGCTGCTGGAGACCGGCTTTCATTTTTGTCCCGGCTGTCATCACGGTATCGTCCACAGGTTGCTCTGTGAAGAACTTGACCGGTTAAGTCTGGCAGATCGTGCTGTGGGTGTGCCGGGAGTGGGTTGCGGTGTCTTTCTTTATGATTATATCGGGATCGATACCTGCGAAGCACCCCATGGCAGGGCCACTGCCGTGGCTACGGGCATCAAACGGGTTCTGCCGCAACAATTTGTTTTTACCTATCAGGGTGACGGTGATCTGGGCGCCATCGGTACGGCTGAAGTTATCCATGCCGCCAACCGGGGGGAGAATATAACCGTTATTTTTGTGAACAACAGTGTTTATGGTATGACGGGAGGCCAGATGGCTCCCACTACCCTGCTCGGACAGCGTACCACCACCTCTCCCGCCGGACGGGACTGCCAGAACGACGGTTACCCCTTGCGTCTCACGGAAATGCTGGCCCCGCTGGAGGGGGTGGCTTTTGCCGCCAGGGTTTCCCTGCACAATCCGGCCCATGTAAAAAAGGCGCGCCGTGCACTGCAGCAGGCTTTTGAAACTCAACTGGAAAAACGGGGATTTTCATTTATGGAATTTATCTCGGCCTGCCCCACCAACTGGAGGCTCACACCCCAGCAATCCATTGCACATATGGAAGAGCAAATGCTTTCCGTGTTTCCTTTGGGTATCTACAAGGATACAACAGCTGGCGTGTTGCAAAAGGAGGGTGAGTCAGCCAATGCAGTATTATGATGTTGTCCTTTCCGGATTTGGCGGGCAGGGGATTCTCCTGGCCGGGGATGTGCTGGCCCAGGCCGCTATGCTGGACGGGAAGCACGTAACCTGGATGCCTTCCTATGGGGTGGAAATGCGCGGCGGGGCTGCAAGCTGTACCGTGGTTGTTTCCGCGGAGCGAATCGGCTCTCCATTTGCGGATGAACCGTGTTGCCTCTTCTCCATGAGCAAGCCCTCCCTCTTTAAGTTTCAGGATAAGGTAAAAAAAGGGGGCCTGCTGATAGTGAATACATCCTTTGTAGACGCTGACCTTGTTACCCGCAAAGATGTGGATAAAATCTGTTTTCCCGCCAGTGAAATCGCCTACCAGGAGGTGGGAGAGTACAAGATGGCCAATATGGTGATGCTGGGCGCGCTGATCCGTGCCGGCGCTGTGATGAGCCTGGAGAAGACGGAAGCAGCCATGAGGGAAATATTCGGCGGCAGCAAGAAAAAAGCTCTCCCCGGAATGCTTAAAGCGGTGCGCTGCGGCTACCAATATGTAGATCAGGAGTCAGGAGTAAGAATAAGAGAACTGTAATGTGTTTTGGCAGTCGTGTTCATTTCACGGCTGTTTTTTGTAGGGGCGGCTGCCCACAGCCGCCCGTGTATTTAAAAATCATGCCCCCCAGGCCCAGGCTGCAGCGGAATCATGAAAATATCAGACATCCACGGGGCAGGCAGAATCGTCCGGCTTAATATTTGCCTATCCATCTACCTGCTATGCTAAATCACTGTAAAAATTATTATGGAAATGCTCCCGTATTTCTCCTGGCGCCAGGCCGGCGGCCAATAATACGGCCAGTTTAACACGGGCTTTGATGCTGGGTAAGGCATCGCCGAAGATAACCCCTGCGTCCCTAAGTTCTCTTTCCGATCCGGCAAAACCATAGGTGTTTGTAAACAGCCTGCCAAAGCACCTGCTGCTTAAAACCACGGGTATTCCCGTTGCCACAGCCTCCCTGATGCGGGGCATCATCCCGGGAGTGACGTGGCCTGCCCCCAGGCCCTCAATCACTAAACCATCAATTCCTTCTTTGAGCAGAAGCTTGATTAACCGCCCATCATCGCCTAAAGTGCATTTTACAATCTCAACCCGCTTACTCATTTCAGCTACGTAGTAATGTTCCCGGATAAGATTTTGGCGACACCAGTGCGCTTGCATGTTGGTCACGACAGCCAGGGGGCCGAATTCAGGGCTTTGAAAAGTATCGAGGCGGCTGGTATGAGTTTTAGTTACATCCCTGGCTGCATGAGCCTCACCATTAAATGCTACCAGCACACCTTCCTTTGCAGCGTTTGAACTGGCTGTGATGATGGCGGCATCCAACAGGTTGGCAGGACCGTCAGCTCCGGGAACGGAAGGGTTACGCTGAGCGCCTGTGATCACAATACCCATTCCAATGTTGGTTACAAGGTCCAGCAGATAGGAAGTCTCCTCTATTGTATCTGTGCCATGCGTAATCACCGCACCAGCGAAACCTTTTTGGTGGTAATCGTTGAGCATGTGTGACAGTTCAATGATATTAGCAAAATCCAGATGGGTGCTGGGCACATTTTTCCATGAGAGGGTATGTATTTCCCCAACAGATTCCAATTCCGGTAATGCCTGCACGAAATCTTCTCCGCTTACTGCAGGCAAGGCAAGTCCGTTTATCCCCTTTTTCATGGCAATTGTCCCACCGGTGGTGATAATTATAATTTTATTCATCAAGTAGCCTCCGCTGTTGTTTATTCGCCGATTACCTTGACCAGCACTCTTTTTTTGCGCCGTCCGTCAAATTCTCCGTAAAATATCTGCTCCCACGGCCCAAAATCCAGCTTGCCCTCAGTAACGGCCACCACTACTTCCCGGCCCATGATTTGGCGCTTCAGATGTCCATCGGCATTATCTTCAAAAGTGTTATGGGCGTACTGGGAAACAGGAGCGTGGGGGGCAAGCTTTTCCAGCCAGTGCTTTAAGTCACTGTGCAGTCCCCTTTCATCGTCGTTGATAAAAACACTGGCAGTAATATGCATGGCATTAACGAGGCACAATCCCTCCTTGATGCCGCTGTGTGTTAAAATAGCCTCCACTTGGGCCGTTATATTAATAAATTCTACCCGTTCCTTAGTTTCAAACCAAAGATATTCCCGAAATGCCTTCACTTATGTAAATCCTCCTTTCCTCCCTATTATCTCATAATTGTCATACAAGAAGCCAGAGGCAGGAAACAAGAGGGAAGAGACTGCTCTTTCCCTGGCCCTTAACTGTCATTTGTCAACTGCCCTTACGCTCTCCACCGCCACAACGCTGCCCACCGGTACACGCCTCACGTTTCCGCCAGCTTTTATGCGTATTTCCTGTTGCAGCGGGTCGATCTTGCAAACAACTCCTTTAAGCAACTGGGAATCTTTTTCATTCATGGTTGTTGTTACCATAAGTTCCTTACCCTGATGCAGTGAATCGTGAAGCAGGCGGTCCCACAGTTCGCGCTGCTGTTCTGCAATGGAGGGACGACGCATCTTTTTTTCCTGCTCCCTCAATGCCAAGTTGTGCCGGTTTAAAGCTTCCCGGTGTTCCGGTAGCATCAGACTGCTGCAGATAAACTGATTAAACATCTTTGCGGGCACGGTGCTCACCCCCCCCTTTTTTTATCCCAAACATTTGTTCTATTATACTCCTGATTCTGGTTGCAGAGCAAGGAAAAATATCGAAACCAAACTTAATGCTTGCAGGAATATGCTGTAGCATCATGGAATTTTCAGTATAGCTATTATACTCCACAGCAAAAATTTTACTGGTATTACCGGGAAATGCTAAACGTAACAAATAAATTAAAGGGGTGAAACGATGAGTAATTCCCGCGGAAACTGGTGGATGGGACTGTTGATTATCCTTTTAGGTGTTGGTTTTCTGTTAGGTAATTTTGGCTTTCTGGAGTTCAATATGAGCCACATTGTCAGAACATATTGGCCGGTGATTTTGCTGGTGCTGGGGATAAACTACTTGCAGGGCGGTAAGGAAAGGAGAAATTATATCTCCGGCTTCATTTTTATTGTTCTGGGTTTGCTTTTTTTAGGCAGGAACACGGGAATTCTAGCTTTTGATATGCGTACTTTCTGGCAGATGTTCTGGCCTGTAGTACTCATACTGCTTGGGTTGAGCTTTATGCGGGGGCCACAGATAAAGGGCCGCAGCAACTGGGCCGTGATGGGGGGCGTGGACCGGACAAATGAGGCCTGGGAACTGGAAAGTGGCAGTTACTGGGCGTTTATGGGGGGCGTGGATCTTGACCTGCGCCGGGCTGTCATTGGGGAGGGGGATTACTACCTCAACTGCAATGCCGTAATGGGCGGTGTCGATATTACTGTCCCGCCTGACCTGACGGTAAACTGCGAAGGAACGGCTGTTCTGGGAGGGATAGAATTTTTGGGTAAGGGCAATGGAGGCATATTTGCATCCGTTGTGGCTAAGCAGCCAGGTGCAACAGGGGATGATGGAACGGTTGTGCATATTTACGGCCGTGTTTTTATGGGTGGCATTGACGTAAATGTAAAGGAGCGTTAGAAAATATGTGTGGTCGTTTTGCCCAGGTTCTCAGCCGTATAATCCTGCAAGTACTCTATAGGCTGGAAGTCAGCGGGGAGTTGGCTCCCCGCTATAATATTGCCCCATCCCAGCATGCGTTGGTGCTCCGTTTAAACCCGCATGACGGGACAAGGGAGGTTGCCCCGTTACAATGGGGACTAATACCAGGTTGGGTACGGGATGAACGTAGCGCGAATAAACCCATTAACGCCCGAGCCGAGACGGTGGAGCAGAAACCTTACTTTCGCGAGGCTTTTCTTCGGCGCCGCGCCCTGATCCCGGCCAGCGGTTATTACGAATGGAAGAAAGAGAATGAAAAAAAACAGCCCTATCTAATTCGGAGTAAGAATGAGCATCCCTTTTCCATGGCCGCTCTCTGGGAAAGATGGGAGCAGGAGGGAAAGGTGCGGGAGACTTTTGCCATCCTCACAACCGCAGCCGACGGCATGCTGGCGGAATTGCACGATCGCATGCCCCTGATTCTCCCTGCGGAAACATACGACTGCTGGCTTCACAGGGATACTCCGGCAGCAAAATTGCAAGCGCTGCTCCAGCCGTACCCTGCGACTGACTTGGTTACTTACCCCGTCTCTACCATCGTAAACAACCCGGTCAACGACACTCCGGAATGTCTTCAACCGGTTTCGTAGGGGCGGGCACGGAGCTCGCCCTGGACCGTATCGAGACGAGCCTGGGCATGGCCTTTGACTGGGAAAAAAGTTCACTTGATTCTAAGGTTTAATATCACTAAATATTTCTATTAAAGAAAGGGTGTTTTGTTTAAATGAATGATGAAAGTGATCTTCAAAACAAGAAATTATTCGAAATGATTTCCAGTGACAGTTTTGCTAAGTTTATGGGTATTAAATTAGAATCTCTTAAACCAGGATATGCACGCCTGTCAATGATCTTTACAAAGGAAATGCTGAACTTCCACGGAATAATTCACGGGGGCGCGATTTTTGCTCTTGCAGATGCTGCTTTTGCTGCATCAAGTAACTCTCATGGTAAAACAAGCGTAGCTCTTAACATGAACATAAACTTTATTTCAGCGGTACAGCCAGGACAAAAGCTTATTGCAGTAGGATCTGAAGAGAAAGTTACACGTAAGGTTGGGGTGTATAGAATCACTGTAAAAACTGTAGAAGATGAATTAATTGCTGTGGCAGATGGGGTGGTTTATAGAAAAGAAAGCATGCTTATTTAACGACACTCCCGGTATCGTAGAATTATACCGCGTATGATTTTATCTTCTTACATCCTGTCTCCTGCTTCTTGCCCCTTCCATACCAGGGGCAGGTCTCCGGCCCCCCCCCCGCAGATTACCCCATTTTTAATTAGTTAAAATTTATTTCGGTCTTTTGACTCGACTGTTTTTTTTACTGAACAAGGCGCCGCCGCATAAGTATAAGTGGTGGAAGAAACAGGACCACGGCGAAGATGAAGAGGGCCAGCAGGTTTGCCAGGTAAAGGGTGGGCATTTGCCCGCTCACCAGCCCCCGGCACAGCTCCACCGTATGAAAAAGGGGTGTAAGCCAGGCCAGACGCTGGGCGATCAGGGGCAGATTTTCCAGGGGGAAGAAGATGCCGGAAAAAAGAAACATGGGGGTAAGGAAGAGGGTAAAGTAGTAGGCGAAAATCTCGAAGTTAGGCGCCAGGCTCGTCCAGATCATGGAGAGCTGGGCAAACACAAGGCCGGAAAGCAGCAGAACCAGGGGAACAAGCAGGGCCATGGGAGAAGCAACTAACCCGAGCATAGAAATGACCAGTAGAATCACACTGCCATAGAGGATACTTTTAAAGACACCAAAAGCGATATCCCCCAGCACCACCTCATCCAGGCTGACCGGGGTGGTTATGATCGCGTGGTAGGACTTCTGCACCTGCAGGCGGATAAAACTGCCGTAGGTGCATTCAAAAGAGGTTGCCCACATGGTTGATGAGACCAGGATTCCCGGTGCGATAAACTCCAGGTAGCTCATCCCCTCGATCTCCGGTATATAGATCCCCAATCCCAGGCCAAGTGCTGCCAGGTAAAGCATTGGTTCAATAAAATTGAACATCATACTGGAACGCCAGAACTTGGAATAAACCAGCAGGTTCCGGCGCAGGACCAGAAGAAAACGAAGCGATATCTCCGGCCGGAAAAATAAAGAGCGTAATTTATTCCACATCTGTAGCTCCCAACTCCTTCCCCGTCAGTTTGAGAAACACATCTTCCAGGGTTGTGGCGCGTAAAAGGTGATATTGACAGGGTGGCGTGATCTCCTGAATTTCCTGTAGCAGTTTGCCGCCGTGGTTTGTATACAAATAGAGGGTATTGCCAAGCAACCAGGAGTCCTTCAGCAGCTTGGGGTAACGGCTGATAATGCTTTCCTGCCACCTGGCGGGATCCTCCTTCAGGCCCAACTCCAGCACCTCGGGGCCTACGTGTTTTTCTACAAGCTCAGGCGGAGTTCCTTCATCAAGAATACGGCCATGGTCCATAATAATCAAACGGTCGCAGAGCTTGGTTGCCTCCTCCAGGTAATGTGTAGTGAGGAGGATTGTTATCTTTTGCTTCTTGATGGACCGCAGTTGCTGCCAGACCAAATGGCGGGCCTGGGGGTCGAGGCCGGTGGTCGGCTCATCGAGGATGAGCAGGGCAGGGTTGTTGATCAGGCTGCGCGCGATAGCGAGGCGCCTTTTCATCCCTCCGGAAAGGGTCTCCACTCGCGTATGGCTGCGGTTTGCCAGATCCATGAGAGTCAGCAACTTTTGTAAATGTTCCCGGATGTGGGCCGGTTGCAGACCGTAGTAGCGGGCAAACATTACCAAATTTTCCCAGACGGTAAGATCTGGATCAAGGTTGTTGTCCTGGCTGACTACGCCCAGCTGCTTACGGATTTCCCGCGAGCAGCGGTTTGCATCCATATCCAGCACCATCAATTCACCGTCACTTATTGGGGAAAGGCCGTAGATCATTCTTACAGTGGTAGTTTTCCCCGCCCCGTTAGGACCGAGGATGCCGAAACATTCCCCGCGGTGCACATGAAAATCGATACCATCTACCACTGCTTTGCCGTTGTATCGTTTAACCAAATTTTGAGCAGTGATGATTTTTCCGGCAACAGGTAGCTCCGGCACGTTTATCCCCCTTGGATTACATCAAATAATATTTTCCAGCAACAGCAGAAGGTGACGATAAAAGCATGTCCGCAAGTAAACAAATCCCCCGTGCCTGCAGGTATTCTCAGAGAATAATGAGTCCCCTAATTTTGACCTAAACAGCTACAATAATATTATCAGAAACTCTTGCAAAAGAAAACAGGAAACGATACGCACATATCAATGCTGTATCATCCCCTGTTTTTTACGTTTTTTTTACACTTAATTCACTTTAGCGCTGCTAGTAGCTGAGTCTTTCCTGTATCTCCAGGGAAATCTCATCCGCGGTAAGGCCGGAGGCGTTAATAACCGGTATGGCCAGGTTTGTATCCTGCATACCGAGCATATTCATTTCGCCTCCGTCAATGACTATAGCCCCCAGATCGCCGGCAAATCCAAAGCGGGTGATGTCGTTGTCATCAAAGTCAACTACATCCACACCCTGTGCCTGCAGATACTCCTTGACGTTTGATAGCAAAGGACTAACGGCTACTTTTACCACATGTTGCCCCCCTTTATCCTGGTTTTTCTTTTGGGTATAAGATCCCCACCTCTAAGCATAGCGTAGGTGGAACTCTCAATCAGGTGGAGTAGACTTTCCATCTGATTCTCCGATGTTTCAGCTTTGCTGAAACAGTTCACTTTTATCTTCTCCAGATGCAGCAATTATATGTGGTAGTTAATCGGGACACCTTAAGAGACAATAGAGGAAATACCAATTTATTTGTAGAATCAGTAATTTGATAATGTGTATTAATATAAGAAAGAGGTGCTCCTCTTTGAAAGTATACGAGGGCTGGAAAGTGGCGTTTGCGGGAGCTGGAGTAAATTTTTTGGTGGGCATTCCTTACGCCTGGAGTATTATTGCCACTGGTCTCAGCCAACAAATGGGGTGGAGTCCTGTTCAGGCTGCCTTTCCCTACACTGTTTTTCTGCTCAGTTATTCTTTTTTTATGGTACTCGCAGGGAAATGGCAGGACCATGCGGGACCGCGCCTGGTGACAACCACGGGCGGCCTGCTTGTGGGAGCAGCATCACTGTTGAGCGCTTTTTTCCTGTCACCGGTAGGGGTGTCTCTCCTGTGGGGGTTTTTTTATGGATTCGGCGCGGCCTGCTGTTTCGGCTCAGTAACATCTGCGGCTATGAAATGGTTTTCTCAGGAGAAAAAGGGACTGGCTACCGGGGTAGTGGTAACGGGCATGGGTGTTTCTGCCTTTGTGATGGCACCACTGGTCTATTTCCTCGTAGGTTATGGGATGAGAAGCGCCTTTCTCATCCTTGGCTTCCTGCTACTGCTTGGGGTAACACCGCTGGCACGCTTAATTAAAAATCCACCCGGTTATGCCATGCAGGCAGCAGAATCAGCAGAATCGTCCATAAGCGTACGATGGTACGAAATATTCCGCTTTCCCCAGTTCATAATGCTCTGGCTTATGTTCTGGGTGACCACCGGTACCGGAGTGACTTTTGTGACCCACCTGGATAGCATGGCCCGCGTCCATGTGGCTTATGAGCGAGGGTATATCCTGGTTGCTTTATTTGCCTTTTTTAATGCCGCTGGAAGAATAGTTTTCGGGTTGGTATCCGATCGTATCGGGCGGGGCAGGGCTATGACGCTGGATTTCAGCATAACCCTCCTGGCACTTGTTTTACTCCTGCAGTTTTCCTCTCCATTGTCCATGGGATTCATTGTTTCCGCGCTGGGGCTGGCTTACGGGGGACTGTATACACTTTTTCCGGCAACGATCGCCACTTATTTTGGGGAGAAAGACTTTGGGCTGTATTTCGGGCTACTTTACACAGCCCTGGGAGCCGGCGGTCTTTTTCCCTTAATTGCGGGCTATCTCTTCGGTCGTCAAGGTGATTTTCAGGGAGCTTTCCTGCTACTGATCATCGCCTGCGCTGCAGTGGTTATCCTATCTCTTTCACTGAAAAAGCCTGTTATGAAAGGGGAGCCGGTTCTTGCCGCAGAACTTGATGTTGAAAAGCATCACCATTAAATCTCCTTGAACCAGTTACAGCTAAGGCCGATCATTCTCAATTAAAAGCACATAAATTTCAAGAAGGTCGTTTTTTAGGATTGCATTCACTAATTGGGGATCAAAATGCGTTTCCGAACATTGCAGCAGCTCTTCTTTAACTTTTTCCACCGTTTTCGCATGAGAATATGGCCGATTGGAAAGCATCGCATCCACCGCATCGGCTATACAGATGATGCGCGCGCTCAGGGGAATTTGGGTTCCCCTGAGGCCCTCTGGGTAGCCCGTTCCATCAAACTTTTCGTGATGGTAGAGCACCAGTGGGACCACTTCTTTTAAAAACTGTACTGGAGAGAGAATTTCTGCACCGATAACGGGGTGTTTTTTTATAATCTCAAATTCTTCTTGAGTTAAGGTGTCTTGTTTCATGAGAATGGCTTCCGGAACACCAATTTTGCCAATATCATGAAGGATGGCAGCCTGCTTGATTAAATCCAACTCTTCTGCGGAGCAATCCACGTTTTTACCGATAAGTTGAGCAAGTTTTGCAATTCTTTCCTGGTGGCCCTTGGTGTAAGCATCCTTGGCATCCACCGCAGCTACCAGTGATGATACGGTTTCTGTATAATGGCTTTGAATATTTTTATAAGCATACTCCACTTCAGCTTCAAGGGTTTTGTTGGCAAGTTGGAGTTCTTTTAGTTTGCTTTTAATGCCGCGGTTGTTATCACGGCGGATCAGCCCTTTTACCACAGCATCTTGCACAGAAGCGCGGTCAAAAGGTTTAATAAGGTAATCCAGGGCACCATAGCGCAAGGCTTTTGTCGCTGTTTCCACGGAAGCATAAGCGGTTATCATAACAACCTCCGTGTCCGGTGCTTTCTTTTTTACCTCCACAAGCAGATCAACACCATTTAAATCAGGCATTCTGATGTCCATGATAACCAAGTCAAATTCTGTCTTTTCAAAACAAACCAGAGCTTCTTTGCCGGAAGCTGCCACGGCTACCTGGTAATCGTCCCGCAAAATCATGCGCAGTGCTTCACGCGGGCCAAGTTCATCATCCACAATGAGTATATGC
>SKTJ01000148.1 GCA_007122565.1 Syntrophomonadaceae bacterium
AGTAGTTCCTCAAGTCCCATTTGGCGCAAGTCTGTCAGGGAATTAAAAAGCGCCATCGAAGGTCCGGAAAAATCCAGTGCAACCAACACTTTTTTAAACATGTGCTGCTCACGTCCTTTTTCTTCAAATATTAACACGGTCTGTCACGACCGTTAAACAACAGTCTAAAGTCAAATGTCTAAAGTCGAAAGTCAAGCAGGTGTATCCTTTTGTAGGGCTGGGAACCTTAGCGTCCGCATTTTATATTCGACAGAATGGACATAAATTCCTACAAGGGAAACGCCCAGTAGTATATTATTTTCCACAGTGGCACCAAAGCAAGTATAAAATGACAGGATCACTTGTTTTACCTGGCACCTGACTTTCGACTTTTGACTTTCATCTGTCAATTCAGATAGAATGGTTTAAAATATAATAAAAGCCAAAATCAGAAGTCCTGGAAGGAGCGATGGTCTTGTTTGATGTACACGTTCACCTGTTCCCACCAGAGGTTACCTGCGAGATAGAGCGATATACTACTGGGGATCCCTTTCTGCATGAGATTTGCCACAGCAAAGGACATAAGTATGCCACGGTGGAAGATCTGCTGCAAAGTATGGATAAGAATGGCGTGGAGATGGCGGCAGTCAGTGGTTTTGCTGCAAATGATCAGGGCTTGTGCCGCCTCATGAATGATTATGTGCTGGAGGCGGCCCGCCGTTACCCGCGCCGCTTACTGGCCATGGCTGTTGTATCCCCGGCCCGTTCCGGGTTTGAAGGGGAAATCAGACGTATGAGCGAGGCGGGAGCGGCTGGAGTAGGGGAGCTTTTCCCCTGGGGACAGGATTTTCCCCTGGAGGGAAAGGAAGCGGGCATACTCGCCGGCCTATGCCGGGAGTTGGATTTGCCCCTGCTTTTACATGTAAATGAAAACGTGGGCCACCCGTACACCGGTAAGGGGGATATTTCTGTTAAAGAGGCGGCCCTCTTTGTAGCTGCACATCCCGATCAGGATATAATATTTGCCCACTGGGGTGGCGGTCTCTTTTTTTATGAATTAATGCCTGAAATGCACCGGCAACTGCAGCGTGTTTACTACGATACGGCAGCGGGCCCCTTCTTATATGACCGGAAGATCTACCTTGTGGCCAGAGAGATTGGTGTTTTGCCCCGTCTATTGTTGGGTAGCGATTACCCCCTGCTCTCCCCGCTCCGCTACCGGCGAGAAATGGAGCAGACGGGCCTGACGGCTAAAGAGGTGGATATGATCTGCGGCGAAAACGCCCGTAGTTTATTTTTCCGTAATCGGAAGCATGTTTGATTAATTGTAACTACTCAGCTCTCTTGAAAATAGCTCGAAGGGGTTCAGGATTACCTGTGAGAAACCGTTCAGGCTCGATCAAAAGGCTTTGCCGGACCGGGGTTTCCACATTTTAGTGTCTGAGCGAAGCGAGTTTAAAATGTGGCCGGGTCGGCAAAGGCAACCCCTGTATTTTAACTTGAGACTGCGGTTTCGAACAGGTATCTTGAACCCCGCTGCAAATTATACCTGAGTAGTGACGATTAATATAGTATTTTCCCTGCATAATGCATAAGATAAATGGGACGGCTGCTTTTTAACATGCACTGCCGTGACTCGATTAAGCTAATTAAAATACTAATTAAATGCAGAAGAAAGGGTGGAACTTTATTAATGCGCATTTTAATGCTGGCCTGGGAATTTCCTCCCCGGGTTGTAGGTGGTCTGTCCCGACATGTTTATGAACTCTCCCGCGCCCTCGTAGCCGGAGGTTATGAGGTGGAAGTGATTACCTGCTCTGAGGAAGGTCTGGCTGAAAGAGAGATAATGGACGGGATCGGGGTTTGGCGCGTTGAGCCTTATCCCGGCAATAAGGAGAGAGGTTTTATCGACTGGGTGCAGCGGCTGAATTTTGCCATGTTGGAAAAAGGAGCTGCGATCACTAACAGTAACGGAGACTTTGATATTATCCACGCTCACGACTGGCTGGTAACTTTTGCTGCACGTGCCCTCAAGCACATTTATACCACACCACTGTTGGCAACTATCCATGCCACTGAATTCGGACGCAATAATGGGCTGCATAATGGGGAACAACGACAGATCCACGATATTGAATGGTGGCTTAGCTATGAGGCCTGGCAGGTGATTTGCTGCAGTCAATACATGAAAGAGGAATTACAGCGTGTTTTCCTCTTACCTCCGGATAAGCTGACCGTTATTCCCAATGGTATCAGGCTGGAAGGGGATTTGACGGAGGGAGGCACATCTCTGCCCGAAAATCTTTATGACCCAGAGGCGAAGCTAATCTTCTATGTGGGCAGGCTGGTTAAGGAAAAAGGCGTGCAGGTCATGCTTGAAGCAGCACCGGCCATTTTAAAAAGCTATCCGGAAGCGCGCTTTGTAATCGCCGGCACAGGCCCTTTCGCAGAACACTTGAAAGCTCAATGTCAGAAAATGGGACTGACGGACAAGGTTCATTTTGCCGGCTATATTGACGATGCTACTAAGGATGAACTCTACCGCAGTGCCTCCGTTTCTGTTTTCCCAAGTCTCTATGAACCTTTTGGTATTGTGGCCCTGGAAGCTATGATAATGGGAACACCACTCATAGTATCTTCCTGCGGTGGGTTGGATGAGATTATTGACCATGAAGTGGAAGGATTGAAATTTTATCCCGGCGACGCCGGATCACTTGCTGAGCAGGTTTGCCGTATGCTTGGCGATGAGGAGCAGGCGGCTACGCTGGCAGAAAAAGCATATCAAAAAGCAATAGGCAACTACTCCTGGGAAAAGATTGCCGTAAAAACGGCTGAGGTATACGGGCAAATAGTCCTCGATCCGGGAAACAGAGAGTGGCGAAAAAATGCCGGGAAAGAGGAGATGCTGGACAAGATAATGATAGAGAACAGGGCAGAGGAAAAGGAAGTACCGTATTTTGTTTAAGTTTAAAAGGTAGAAAAGATATTGTATCAACGTCATTCAGGGGCGGCTGTGTCCAGCCGCCCCTATATTTTCTTTCCTGTTGTCTTCTTAAAACCTTTTTTTTCTGTTATAATGATCACAAGGGAGAGGAGACGCCTATGAAAAAAATTGCCATTGCCAGGCCGGGGTATCCTTTTGTGTTTATAGCAGCGGCACTGGGGGTTGTTTCTCTGGTAGTTTACCCTATATTAGCTGTGCTCTTTTTTAGTATGTCTCTTTTTTTTGCCTACTTTTTCCGTGACCCGATGCGCCGGGTACCCGAAATATCAGGTAGTATAGTTTCCCCTGCAGACGGGCGTATCCTGAAAGTGGAACAAATTTATGAACCCCATTTTTTAGGGGCGGAAGCCTGGAAAATAAGTATATTCCTTTCCGTCTTTGATGTACATCTAAATCGGTCTCCTTATGCAGGCTCGGTCATTTACCGTCGCTACATTCCAGGAAAGTTTCGGGCGGCTTTCCGGGACGACGTCTCCACTAACAACGAGCGTAACCTAATTGGGCTGCAGACGAAGCACGGTAAAATGCTTGTGGTGCAGATTGCCGGCCTAATAGCCCGCCGCATTCTCTGCTGGATCGAGACAGGTGACACTGTGGAACGGGGAGCGCAAATCGGCATGATACGCTTCGGCTCCTGCACTGAGCTCTACATGCCATTGTCCGTAAATATCAAGGTGAAAGAAGGTGAACGTGTCCGTGGAGGAGAAAGTATTTTGGGCGAAATTAAAACACGATAGCTGTAAAAATATCCCCAATTTGTTAACGATGGGAAACCTTATGCTGGGAATGCTTGCTATTATTTATACGCTGGACGGCCGTACCCAGACGGCTATTTCTCTTATATTTATTGCCATGCTGCTTGACGGCTTGGACGGCAAACTGGCTGTCCGTCTGAAGGCCGGAAGCGAATTGGGCAAACAACTGGATTCCCTCGCCGACCTGGTTTCTTTCGGGGTTGCCCCTGCAGTGCTATTATATAGTATTTTATTGCAGCATTTTGCGGCAGCGGGGCTGTTCGTCGCGTTACTTTTCCCCATGGCGGGTGCATACCGCCTTGCTCGCTTTAATATGGGACCAAAAAAGGATAATATTTTTCTTGGCCTGCCCATTACCATAGCTGGAGGGGCGCTGGCCTCGTTGGGGTTTTATACCAGTATTATATCAGGCTGGCCTGCCTTTTTATTGACCCTGTTGTTGGCTATATTTATGATTAGTCGCATACCATACCCTTCCCTGAAAGGAAGACAACAAGAGATTAGTTTTCCCACTTTTATGCTCTTTTACGGAATGATTATTGTTTTTATTATTTTATTATTAATTTGGCAGGAAGCGATCTTTTATCTTTTATTCTTCTACGTTGCTACAGGACCGCTTTTTTCTTTTTACAAGCTGATTGGACGGTTTTTACGTAAACAAAGGCGGTTTGCTGAATCGCCCTGGATAAACAGGGGGATGTAAAGGCCGTTTTATTTTTCTATCACTTGACAAAGAATATAATTGGTGCTAAAATTACTCTTGCTCCAACAGGGTCTTTTAGAGACTTCAAAGGTGTTTTACACAGCTTTGATTACGGGGCATTTCTTATGACGACGCGGGGTGGAGCAGTCAGGTAGCTCGTCGGGCTCATAACCCGGAGGTCGCAGGTTCAAATCCTGCCCCCGCAACCAATAAACAAAAGATGTTTTTTGTATAGAGGAGTTTTGTTACAGCCCTGGGATTACGGGGCATTTCTTATAACGACGCGGGGTGGAGCAGTCTGGTAGCTCGTCGGGCTCATAACCCGGAGGTCGCAGGTTCAAATCCTGCCTCCGCAACCACAAAAACATTTAACAGTTGCTTTATAATTGTTAATGATTGTTAATTGCTCACGTAGCTCAGGCGGCAGAGCGTATCCTTGGTAAGGATAAGGTCACCGGTTCGAGTCCGGTCGTGAGCTCCACGGCGGCGTAGCTCAGGTGGTTAGAGCATACGGTTCATACCCGTAGTGTCCGGGGTTCGAGTCCCTGCGCCGCTACCATCTATTTTTATTTTTTTTATTTTTAGGTGGTACTTTATCCCAAATGTTAGTTTTTTTAGTATTTCTACATACACGAAATACACGAAACTATAAAATTGCAACTAGCATCCAAATGCATCCAAAGGAGGGTTTTATACGCTATGGCCAAGAAGAAATTTGAGAGGACGAAACCGCACGTTAATGTAGGCACGATTGGGCA
>SKTJ01000314.1 GCA_007122565.1 Syntrophomonadaceae bacterium
AACGAATGCAGCGGGGACGAAAAAAAGTGTTACCATCCGTTCTTGCGGGAGATGATGGAGACAGTAGTGATTATCCTTGCTCCTTTTGCACCCCATATTACCGAAGAACTTTGGCAGAGTTGCGGCTATACAACAAGTGTACACAGGCAGGCATGGCCCGCTTACAATCCTAACTATTTACTGGTGGATGAGGTCGAGGTGGTTGTTCAGGTTAACGGCAAAGTTAGGGGAAGGATGCTCGTCCCCACTGCTGCAGGCGAGGATGAGCTGCTGGAAGCAGCGCGTGGACACGAAAAAGTGCAGCCATTTCTGGATGGTAAAAAAATCAAAAAGATAATCGCCGTCCCGGGTAAACTGGTGAACATCGTGGCGGTTGACGGTAATTAGGCGACTTTTGACATTGGAATTTCGACTGTATTTTCCCATGCATAGTTCCAGTGTAATCAACGAATGAAGACACAACGTAGCACCGGGGTGCATCCTGCACCCCGGTGCGGCAGTCTGTTCTCCACATTTTCAGGACAGCGCTACACTTGACTCTGATTTTGCCTTTCCTGCCTCTTGTTTCCTGCTTCTTGCTTCTTGGAGGGATAAGTGTTGCCCGATAACACCGGTTTAATGTCCAAAGATGGACAAGATGGTTTCCGTCAACTGCTGCTGGATGCTGTTGCGCGGCACAATATTATGCCTCTTACTTCCTCCTGTAACCTGCACTGTCTTTTCTGTAGCCACCTTCGGATGCCGCCCCAGTTGGACGTTTTTACGTTTCCCCCGCTGCCGCAGGCAGAACTGCAGGAACTTATCCCTTTTCTGGATAGCACGGCCAGGATCATCATCGGTGAATCTTCCACCCGCCTCTGCGAAGGGGAGCCTTTTACCCATCCTGCTATCCTGCCATTGCTCTTTTCACTGCGGGAGCGATTTCCCCAAACTCCCCTGCAAATTACCACAAACGGCACCCTACTGACGCAGGAAACGATGATGGAACTGCGTCAATTGGGGGGAACCAACGCAAAAGGAGATCCCTTACTGGAGCTGATCATTTCTTTTAACTGCAGCAAACCCGCTTGCCGCCGGGAGATCCTGGGAGACAGGGATCCACAACGTGTCATTGATGGGCTGCAGCGCTGCTGTGATTACGGCATTCCTTTCCATGGCAGTGTGGTCGCCGTCCCCCATTTGACGGGCTGGGGTGATCTGGAAAATACACTTGGATTCCTTGATACCAAAGGAGCCCGCTCGATCCGTATTTTTCTCCCGGGCACCACCTGTTTTGCTCCTGATACGCAGCGGGGGGACGATTCTATCTGGGGGGAAATTGCTGCTTTCCGGCAACGAGTCAAAGGACACTTGCGCTGCCCCGTGTTATTGGAGCCGCCGCTGAAGAAGGATCTAACTGCCCGGGTGGAAGGTGTAATGGGGGGGACAGCGGCAGAGCAGGCCGGCCTGCAGAATGGGGATATAATTACGGCAGTGGACGGGGAAACGGTTTGCAGCGGGGTTATGGCGTTTGGCAGGATTAAAAAAGCAGCCAACCCCATAATAACGGTGGTACGGCCGGATAAAACTGGCATAGAACTAAACCTGCGTATCGCAAAGGCCCGGGATGCATCGTCCGGCATTGTATTGGACTATGACCTGGCGGAAGAGATGATGGCTGCAGTACGGGCGGAAATAATCCGCTGCAAGGCCATTTCACCCCTGCTCCTTACTTCCCCCCTTGCCGCACCGCTCTGGCATGAGGCACGTTTATGCGGTTTGATTCCTGCCCAGACGGGAATAAGTATTGTAGCCAACCGTTTTTTCGGGGGGACGATTTGCTGTGCCGGTTTGCTGACGGTCTCCGATTTGCGGCACCATCTCAATTCTTTGACAGCAAATGATGAGCCGGATCTGTTCCTGATCCCTGCTGCGCCTTTTGACAAACGGGGGCGGGACCTGCGGGGGGAGAATTACAGGGAACTGTTACAGGCCTTTCCGAAAATGTGTTTGGCTGTTTTACCTCTGTAAACGACGGGTGTCAGTAGGTTGGAAGAAAAGCAGGAGTGCGAAAGCAAGCCCGGCAATAAGGGCTGTCTTCCGCTGCGGCGGCATGTAAACCCAAAAGGCTTCCCAGGTTATGGCCGCGCTTTCCAGCCAATCCACGCGAGGCAGCTTGAATTTGGTTTCTTCCCCGTCCCGGTAAAAAAGGGCGGCTTCCATGCTTTCGAGGGTTGTCTCTTCTTTTCCGGCGTAGCTTATCCAGATGTGTGTGGGGGAGATGAGCAGTTCATAGGGTACCTGCAGCGCTTCAAAAAGAGAAGCGAGGACAATAAAACGTGTTTTGCAGTCGCCCATTCCTTTTTCCATGGCCTCAGCGGTGGTGGGAAAATACCAGGGGTACCCGTATACCTGCCAGTCGTGATGATAGGGGAAGGCTTTCAATATATGCCTTTCCAGTTCGGCCGGTTCGGCACCGGGAGGTAATCCGGGAATGAGGGGTGTCACTGCCTCCATTTGAACGGGATGCACAAAAAGGCGATAAAGACTTTCCCCCAGGGCAGCAGGCCGGGGATAGAGGACCAAAAAGCTCCAGAAGAGTAGAAAAACAAGAGCAAGACGTCGGTTTCTACCCGGCAAAAACATCTCTCCTTACTGTATAAGTTGGAGAAAGTTGAAAAGCAAAGCATGTGTATCCCCGTACGGGTGTGCCTACAGCCGTCCGCGAACATGCTAACTTGCTGCTATTTTACCTTCCGATAATCTGACTCGTGGTTTTGCCTTTCTTGCGTCTTGTTTCCTGCGTCTTGTTTCTTGTTCTGCAGTGAACCCACCGGTTCCTGCTTCTTTAAAAAAGTAACGGGCAGGGTTCAGCAGTAGTTTTTTGTAATTATGGCAGGAATATGTAAGGTTACGTCGAAAATATAACAGAAGTGAGAATGACAGAACCGGCGTAAACAGTTAGATTAGGGGAAGGAAAGGTGATCCCTTGATGCTGAAGCTTACACCCAAAGAGCAGAAGTTGTTATTGTTACTGGCCTTTCTCCTTATTCTCGGGGTGGTTTTGCGTTTTGCTCTCCCACCAGACAGTAGTATCGCTATGCAGAAAGGAGCAGCGGAAAACCCTGCAGCAAGCATGGACGATACAGGAAAAACCCTAACAGCCATAAGTTCTGTGGAAGGGGCAGAAGTTAACAGAAATGATGATAAAATGATTGTGGTTCATATGATTGGTGCAGTGGCAAGGCCGGGAGTATACCATCTACCCGAAGGATCGCGCATTTATCAGTTGTTGGAAGAGGCGGGCGGCGCACTGGAGGACGGGGAGTTGGAACTGATCAATCTGGCCCAGCCCCTGGTGGATGGGCAGCAGGTGTTTCTGCCGCGCCACGGAGAAGAAGGTTACTTACAGATAACGTTGACCGGGGATGCAACAGCAGTCCGGATTAATATTAATACTGCGGGGCGGGAGCAACTGGAAAGCCTGCCCGGAATCGGCGCGGTAAAGGCACAGAGTATCATCAACTACCGCCTGCAAAACGGCCCTTTTCAAAGTATTGATAACCTGCTCGAAGTAAGCGGGATCGGCGATAAGACACTGGAAGGGATTAAAGAACTGATTACAGTTTGGTAACCCGGTTCTGATACATATGTTATATAAAAATAGACAATATTATACAGTAATACTAATCTAAACCAAAGAAAGGAGGCGACCCGGTTCGCCGTCTGTAAGGCCGGGTTTTATACAATATGCGTTTGCGCACGTTTGTCTTAATTGCTTTTTTTATTCTACTGGGGTTGCTCTTCTGGGGAGCCGGGATGTATACGGATTGGCTCTGGTTTATCGGTTTGGGCTACAGTGAAGTTTTTATGACTATTTTATTTACAGGTTGGGTTGTGCGCCTGCTGGCGTGGCTGCTCTTTTTTCTATTCCTGTTTGTTAATCTGATTTTCCTGCGTGGTGCTATTCTCAATCTGCCAAACCTCGAACTGCGGGAGAAACTGGTGACAGGACCACTGGGCCGCTGGTTCACGGCAGGAAAAATCACCCTTTTTTTCCTGATCGGCAGTTTGGTTCTATCATTTCTCTTTACCTCTTACACAGGCTCTCTCTGGCTGGAGGTGCGCCAATTCTTCCAAGGTGTGCCTTTTGGTATCAGTGAACCCATATTTGGTCAGGATGCATCCTTTTACGTTTTCGCCCTGCCTTTCTGGCGAGCCGTTTATACCTTTTTACAGGCCATGGCCATCCTCACTCTGCTTGTGACTGGAGTCATTTATTTCATGATCAACCCGCCGGTGCAAGTGGGAAAGAAAATAGAACTGCTGCCATATCGGGGGCAGACCCACCTGTCGTTACTGCTGGCCCTTTCTTTTCTGCTTAAAGCGGTGGATTACCGTTTACAAATGTTTGAGTTGCTGTTTTCCACGCGGGGGATGACGTTTGGCCCCGGTTATACGGATATTAATGCCAACCTGCCCGCTCTGTGGATCCTCTTTTTCCTGGCCCTTGCCGTTACGGTCCTGCTGGTAATTAATGCATTCCGCAGACAGACCAAGCTTGCTTTTGCCGGTATTGCCGTGCTAATCGTTGTCTCTATTGGAGCGGGGGGTATCTATCCCGCACTGGTGCAGAAATTCAGGGTTGACCCGAACGAATTTGTCCTTGAACGGCCCTTTCTTGAGCATAATATTGATATGACGCTACAGGCTTTTGCACTGGACCGGGTGCGCACGGAAGATTATCCCGTATTGCCCCAAATTAGTTTTGAGGCCCTGGATGAGGCCGCCGGGACCATAGATAACGTGCGCCTCTGGGATTACCGCCCGTTGCGCCAGACCTATAACCAGTTGCAGGGAATTCGCCCCTACTACGAATTTGTGGATGTGGATACGGATCGCTATTACCTGGGTGATGAGTACAAACAGGTAATGCTCGCGGCGCGGGAACTGAATACAAATAATCTCCCTTCCCAGGCTCAGACCTGGACGAACCTGCGCCTTCAGTATACGCATGGTTACGGCCTGGCCATGAGTCCGGTGGCCACGGTGACGGCGCAGGGCCTGCCCGATTTTGTGATTGGCGATGTGCCTGTTGTTACTGAAGCAGGGCTTGTGGTGGAGCGGCCGGAAGTTTATTACGGCGAGATCAGTTCAGACTTTGTGATCGTGAACACGAGTACTCCCGAGTTGAACTACCCCATGGGGGAT
>SKTJ01000286.1 GCA_007122565.1 Syntrophomonadaceae bacterium
CATCAGGGGGATGGCTCAAACAATTGAAGACTTGCTTTACTTTATTCTTTGCCCCTGATCTTGATACGGTGAATTACTAAAACGGCGCTGGGAGGTGCCTGGTATCAATATATTTATTGCTTTTAAATTACCACTAAAGCAATTATTTTTATTATCAGCCCTGCTTGTTGCGGCTCTGCTTTTTGCATGGCATTATTTCGTACCTCCCCGTATTGTGCCGGCCCAGGCCGTCCTCCCGTTGGCCGGTTTGGTAATTGCCGTTGATCCAGGGCATGGGGGGTATGATCCTGGATGTACCAGTAATGGCCTTCTGGAAAAGGATGTAGTGCTGGAAATCGCTCTTTACCTGCGGGATTACCTGCAGCAGGGCGGGGCCCGGGTGATTATGACCCGGGAAGAGGATAAGGATTTCCTCTTACCTGCAGCCGGTCCCAAAAAACGCCTCGATTTCAGCAATCGCCTGAAGATCGTGGAAGATGGGGGTGCTGATTTAATAGTAAGCATCCATGCCAATTACATTTCTTCCCCCCGCTGGCGCGGCTCCCAGGCATTCTTCCAGGATGGCTGCAACGAGGGGAAAAATATAGCTGAATCAATCCAGGCTGAACTAACCCGCGTGCTTCAGAATACGGATCGTCTTGCACGCAGCGGTAATTACTATATGTTACGCGAAAGCAGTATGCCCGGGGCAGTGGTGGAAGTGGGTTTTTTCTCCAATCCTCAGGAAGCGGCACTCCTGGGAAGAGCTGATTACCAGAAGAAGATGGCCTGGGCTATCTATCTTGGGATAATCAACTCTCTTTCAACTTCCTAAAGGACGCCATTTGCCCTATTTTTTTTACAAGGCTTGTAGGAATTCTTTACCCCTTTGGAGAAGTAATGGAGATGTAATCTATAAATAAGAACATGCGCTAGCCTGAACGGAGGATGATGGGTTTGGAAGAGATTAAAGAGATAATGTGGACAACCAACTATGAGGAAGGGGTCAAAACATCCCTGCAATATCCGGAAGTAAATGTCTTTTACCTGCTTGAGCGTACGGCGCGCCGCTATCCGCGCCGCGTGGCCACTTATTACGGTGGCTCCACCATGTCTTACAGCGACCTTTACGGCCATGTCAATAAATTTGCTGCCGCCCTGGCCGGGTTAGGTATAAAAAAAGGAGACCGGGTGGGAGTCTTTCTGCCCAACACTCCCCAGGCTATGATCAGCTATTACGCCCTGATGCGCCTTGGGGCTATTGCCGTCATGATTAACCCCCTCAATGTGGAACGGGAACTGCGTTTCCTGCTACGGGACGCAGGAATTAAAGACCTGATCGTACTCGACACTCTTTACCGGCGGGTTATGAATATTAAGGATAAAATCGAACTGAACAACCTGATCGTTACCGGCAATCACGATTTTCTTTCCTTCCCCCATAACATCCTTTATCCAATTAAAGAACGGAGCAAGGGCCGGGCTCCCGATATCCCTTATCACCATAAGGGGATCCATTCCTTTAAAAAGCTGCTCCACAGTGCACCTGACACCCCTCCCGACGTAGAGCTAAACCCACGGGAGGATGTGGCGATTCTCCAGTACACGGGGGGCATGACGGGGACACCAAAAGGGACCATGCTCACCCACTACAACCTGGTGGCCAGCACCATCCAGTTTCGCGAGTGGTTTTCCACCATGCAGGACGGGGAGGAACGTATCATGGCAGTGCTGCCTATGGCCGCTATCTACGCCATCACCTGCGTGTTCAATTTCGGTGTTTATATCGGTGCCAGCCTCGTGTTGGTGCCCCGTTTCAACGTAGATAGAATCCTCAAGCTAATTGCCAAAACCAGGCCCACCTTTTTCGCAGGCGTTCCCACCATGTACGTTGCCTTCAACAACCACCCCGATGTGAAGAAATACGACCTTTCTTCCGTCAACTACTGGACTTCAGGTGCCGCTCCACTACCCATGGACGTGATGGAACGCTTTGAATACCTTACGGGCAAACGGCTGATCGAAGGATACGGACTGGCGGAGGCCGCCCCTACCCATTTCAACACAGTGCAGGGGCGCAGAAAAGTAGGCAGCATCGGCTTGCCCGTTCCGGACACGAAATCAAAAATTATAGACTTAGAGGAGCCCGATC
This sequence comes from Syntrophomonadaceae bacterium, assembly GCA_007122565.1. Lineage (GTDB taxonomy): Bacteria > Bacillota > Dethiobacteria > DTU022 > UBA8154 > UBA8154. The sequence continues at coordinate 2,132 of SKTJ01000286.1, forward strand.
GGGAACTTGGCGTCAAAGATGTAGGCGAACTCTTAATCTCCGGCCCCCAGGTGATGAAGGGTTATTGGAACAAGCCGGAAGAGACGGAATTGGTTATCAAGGACGGCTGGTTACACACCGGTGATGTTGCAGAGATGGACGAAGACGGCTTTTTCTATATCATTAACCGTAAAAAGGATATGATTATCTGCGGGGGGTACAATATATATCCAAAGGAAGTGGAGGCAATTCTGCATCGCCACCCCAAGATTAAGGAAGCGATTATTGTTGGTGTACCGGATGATTACTACGGCGAGATCGCTAAGGCTTATATCTTCTGCAAAGGTGACAAAGGCATGTTTGAGGATGAGATCCTGGATTTCTGCCTGAATAAGCTTGCCTCCTACAAGATTCCCAAGGTATTCGAGATCCGCAAATTGCCGCGTCGGAATCTGCGGGGTGCGGCACTAAGGCGTTACCTCATAGAGGAGAGCAAGAAGAAGAGATAGTAAAATAAGAAGTTATATTTTGGAGCATTCTGACTATCTAAGAAAAGGTGGAGGGAATTGGATGAGTCTGGTATTGGCTGGCATTGCGCCTCACCCACCCCTGCTCATACCGGAGATTGGGCGGGGAGAGCTGGGAAAAGTGAAGCAGACGCGGCAGGCATTGCAGAGCCTTTCCCGAGAGATAGCTGCCGCCCGTCCGGATACGGTGATCATCATTACTCCCCATGGTCCTCTATTAAAGGATATGCCTGTGATCATGGCCGGTGAGGAGCTCCGGGGGGATTTTGCCCCTTTCAATGCCCCTGGTGTGAAAGTGAGGGCTTCCATTGACGGGGAGCTAGCCGGAGCTATTGCCCTTGCTGCCCGGAACCGGGGAATCGAGGTCATGTTTGAAAACGAAGCCGGGGAAATGCTGGACCATGGCGTAAGTGTTCCCCTTTATTATTTGCAGCAGGCGGGGACTGCCCGGCAGTGTGTGGCCGTTACTTTTGCCTTCCTTTCTTACCACGAACTTTTTCGTTTTGGTGAGGCTGTGCAGGAAGCTGCAGTCTCAACTGGCCGGCGTACTGCGGTGGTGGCAAGCAGTGATCTCTCCCATCGCCTTATTCCCGGTGCACCGTCGGGCTACAATCCCCGCGGGCGGGAGTTTGATGAACTGCTTGCAGAGCACCTGGAACACTACCGTGTGCCCGAAATACTAACCATGGATGAGGATCTTATAGCGGCTGCGGGAGAATGCGGGCTCCGTTCCATTGCCGTGATGCTGGGCTGCCTCTCCGGGCTATCCGTGAAACCACAGGTTCTGTCATATGAGGGGCCCTTTGGTGTGGGATACCTGGTGGCCCTCTTTACGCCGCAGGCCGGGGGAGAGATTGATTAATATGACCGGCAGTGAGGAAAAACATAGTATTTACACACGCATCGCCCGTCGTGCTTTGGAAAACAATATTAAGGGACGCACCAGACTGGATATACCGGAGGAACTCCCCCCGGGACTGACGCGGCCGGGTGCTGCTTTTGTGTCTTTGAAAAAAAAGGGTAATCTGCGGGGCTGTATCGGCACTATCCAGCCACTGCAGGAAAACTTAGCGGCGGAGATTGCCGAAAATGCCCTTGGCGCAGCCCTGCGGGATCCCCGCTTTCCACCGGTAACGGCAACGGAACTGGACGAACTGGATATCAGTGTGGATGTGCTCAGCGATCCGGAGAAGGTGGAGGACATCTCCATCCTCGATCCCCGACGTTACGGAGTGATAGTGCGTACAGGCATGCGCAGCGGCCTTTTGCTACCGGCCCTGGAAGGGGTCGACACGGTGGAGCAGCAACTGGAGATTGCCCGGCGCAAGGCCAATATTTACGACGATGAACCGGCAGAGATCTACCGGTTTGAAGTAAAAAGGTATTATTAAAACAGAAGTCAGGAGTCAGAATAAAACCCTGGCGAAGGAGCTAGGATTGGATGCGCGAAGCCCTTTACTACTGTACTGAAGGACCCCTGGTCCGCTGTGAACTCTGTCCCCGGGAGTGCAGGCTGGAGGAGGGACAGGTGGGTGCCTGCGGCGTGCGCCGCGCCGAATCGGAAAAACTGCTAACCCTCAATTATAACCGCTGTGCCTCCCTTGCTGTGGACCCCATCGAAAAAAAACCTCTCTACCACTTTTATCCCGGTTGGCCGATCCTCTCTGCCGGAACATTTGGCTGCAACCTCCATTGCTCATTCTGCCAGAATTGGTCCCTGGTCCACGGGGAAAACCGGCCCGCGGAAAACATCAGTGCCGCCGCACTTTTGCAGATCCTTAAGGATCGGGAGCCGGGGGAGCAGCTTGGTGTGGCCTACACATATAACGAACCCTCCGTATGGTATGAATTTGTCCACGAATCATCCCGCCTCCTGCACGAGCATGGCTTCAAAAACGTCCTCGTGAGCAACGGCATGATAAACGCCAAACCGCTGGCCGAACTGCTGCCCTATATCCATGGCATGAACATAGACGTAAAAGCCTTCAGCGACGCATTCTACCGCCGCTACTGTCGGGGTACGGGCCTGGATGCAGTACGGCGCACGGTAGAGCAGGCACAGCAACACTGTCACGTGGAACTAACCTACCTGATCATTCCCTCCCTCAACGACAGCGCGGCGGAGATCGAAGAATTCGTCGCCTGGGTCGCCTCCCTCGACCGGGATATCCCGGTGCATTTCAGCAGATATTACCCCCAGTATCGCCTCCAGTTGCCCCCCACCCCTGTGGAAACCATGGAGCGGGCCTGGGAAACGGCGCGGCAGAAGCTTTCTTACGTCTACCTGGGCAATCTTCCGGACAACCGGCATAGTAATACATACTGCCCGGTCTGTGACCAATTATTGATTGAGCGCCGGAGCTACGGTATCAGGAAGTGTGATCTAATGGGGAAGAATTGCCGTGCTTGTGGTAATACAATCCACCTAACAGGGCATATTTATGGAGAGGGGTGTGAATAGTTAGGGGGGGTTGGAAATAGGCGAAATACTGGCCTGGCTTTATGATGAGGCGCTTGTGCTGCCGCTCACATTTATTATTTTCGCAG
>SKTJ01000272.1 GCA_007122565.1 Syntrophomonadaceae bacterium
ATTATTGTGGGCGGGGCACCGGTAACGGAGGAATATGCAAAGGAAATCGGAGCAGACCTTTACGGTGAAAACGCCCTCGAGGGCGTGGAAATTGTGAAAGAAGCGCTGAAATAAAAGAAGTATCGCGGGACGGGGCCGGTTTCAATATGTCAATGGGCCGGTTCTCCTAACACATTATATTTAAACTTTCCGTGATACCTGTCGTCCCCAGAAAATGTGTCAGGAGCCCCGTCCCTTGAACATAAGGGGGTAAATGATGCGGCCGTGTGAAAGAGTAGCCAGAACGATACGGGGACTGGCAGTGGATCGGGTGCCCCGGGGAGAACTAATTATTGATCCGGAATTTTGCTGCCGGGCTCTGCAAACAGAGACCTTTTCCTTCGAAGTAGCCCTGCAGTTCTGGGAACTGCTTCAGCTCGACCTAGTCGTTCTGGCAGAACCAAATCAGCAGATGCACGGTGCTGATTTGGGCGGCGGGGAATTAATGGGGAATATCAGATGTTGGCGCCGGGAAATGGATTACTATATCTTTGCCCTGATTAACGGGGGATTCGCCCGTGCCCTTGCTTCTTTAGGCTTCCAGCAGTTTATGATAGGGGTACGGTCAAAAAAGAATGCTTTGCAGGAAATGATTCAACGTTTTACGGTAGATGCGGTGAATGAGGCTAAAGAAGCCATAAATGCCGGTGCCCATTCTATTATAATCGCTGATGATATTGCCTACCATAAAGGGACCTATTTGTCTCCCGCTCACCTGCGGGAGCTTTATTTTTCTCCCTTACGGGAACAGCTGGAGAAACTCAAGGCAGAGGCGGTGCCCGTGTTTTTTCACAGCGACGGCAATATAGACAAGGTGCTACCCGACTTAGTAAACGCTGGTTTTAGTGGCCTGCAGGGATTGGAGCCGAACGCCGGCATGAATCTGGCCGCGGTCAAGGCTGCTTACGGTAAAGATCTTTGCCTGATGGGCAATGTGGATCTTTCTCTTTTAGATTCCCACGTCCCGGAAGAAGAGCTCCGCGCAGCGGTATACCAAACCATGCGGGCAGGCAAAGAGGGGGGGCGTTATATTTTTGGTACATGTGGGGGGCTGCACTATGAGCTGGATGTGGAGCAGGTTTTGGACATGTATCGTTTTGCCCTGGAATTTGGGAAGTATTAATCCGCTAATCTATCACTTATTATAGAAAGGAGATATTAATTATGCCCATAGTCCAAATTGAAATGTTTGAAGGAAGAACGCTTGAGCAGAAACGGGAGATGGTCAAAGAGGTAACCCAAGCTCTGGTAAGAACAGTTAAATGCCCTCCAGAGGCCGTTACGATTGTCATTAGAGAAATGAATAAAGAAGACTTTGCTGAAGTTGGTTTGCTATATTGCGACAAGTAGTATACCCAAACCACCATCAAGGAACATTCTGTCTCCCGCTCACGGTGCGGGAGTTTTCTTTTTCACCTTGCCGGAACAGCTGGAAAAACTCAGGGGCTAGGCACCTGTGTTTTTCCACAGCGAAGGGAATATAAACAGGGTGCAGCTTTGCCTGGATTAGTTGAGCATTGGACAGGGGTAATTATGCAAAAGCTCCAATTGAAATGTAAGGTAATAGATTGTATAAAAGTCAGTATATTTATCTATTTGTAGTCAATTTAACAAAACTAGTGCTAACAATTCAGATATAATATACATGTACACATTGTAATATATAAATAGGTTTAACTATTTCTTAGGGGCTGATCTGATGACAAAACAATACGGCATGTTGATCGTAGACAGGGATATTTGCACAGGTTGCCGCTCCTGTGAGGTTGCGTGCAGTCTGGCGCATGAGGGATGTTTCTGGCCGGAAAAATCCCGCGTAAGGGTTTATAAAATAGAGGCGGACGGCCTGGATTCTCCCGTGGTGTGCCGGCAGTGTGATGATGCCCCCTGCATGGCAGCCTGCCCTACTGAGACGTTACTGCGGGATCCGGGGACAGGGGCAGTGTTGGTGGGAGATGATTGTGTCAGTTGTGGTGCCTGTGCGGATGCATGTCCATACGGCACGGTGCGCCTTGACGGGGAGCGGGAAAAGCCGCTTCTTTGTGATCTGTGTGGGGGTGAACCTGCCTGTGTGCAGCGGTGTGTAGTGCATGCGTTGAAATACCGCAACGGGGCAGGGCAAGTCGTGACCGCACCGGTGCAGGCAATCACATTGCCTCGGGAGAAACTTAAGTAGTAAAAAGGAGTGTATTATGGTGGTTATTCGCGGTGGTTATACCGGTAAAATTCTAAAAGTGGATTTGACGGATGGCCGTATTGAGAAAGAAGAGCTGGGCAGCGAGGTGCAAAGTTACCTGGGCGGTCGCGGTTTGAATATAAGAAAGCTTTTCAGCCTTGTGGACCGGGACACGGATCCCCTTTCCCCGGAGAATCCCCTTCTGTTCAGCGCCGGGCCTCTGGCCGGCACCCTTTTTCCCGGTGGTGCCCGTTTTAATGTCTCGGCCAAATCGCCGCATACGGGGATCCTTGGAGATGCCAATGCCGGTGGTTTCTTCGGCCCGGAACTGAAGTTTGCCGGTTATGACCAACTCATCATCAGCGGGCGCAGTGAGCAGCCCGTTTATCTGTTAATTAACGACGCCAGGGTGGAGATCCGTCCTGCTGATCATCTCTGGGGACGGGACGTCTGGGAAACGAACAAAGCCCTGCAGGAAGAGTTGGGAGATAACCGCATGCAAGTGGCCTGTATCGGTCCCGCAGCGGAGAACGGGGTAACCTTTGCCGGAATCTTTGCCAATTTGGTGCGTACTGCGGCACGCACCGGGATGGGTACGGTGATGGGAGCAAAAAATCTGAAAGCGGTGGTTGTGCGCGGCCGGGGTTGTATTAATATTCATGACCGGGAGCGCTTCCAGAAACTGCTCGCGCAGATTGACGAAAAGATTTATAACCATTCCGATTACCAGAACCGGGCCATGATGGGGACGACGAAGTTGATCAGTGCATTGAACAAATTCGGCTGCCTGGCTACCAGACACTTTCTTGCAGGCGATTTTGCTGATGCTGATGCTGTGAGCGGCGAGCAACTGGCGGCAACCCTCAAAGTTAAATCGAAGGCCTGCTTTGCTTGCACGATTCCCTGCAGCCGCTTCTTCCGCATTCCCTCCGGGCCGTATGCGGGACTCGCTTCGGAAGGCCCCGAATTTGAAGGGTTAGCCGGCTTTTCCTCCCGGGTGGGTTGTAACGACTTAGGGTTCGCCCTGCAGGGGGTTGATGACTGCAACAGGCTGGGGATGGATGTGATTACCGCCTCGGAATGCATCTCTTTTGTGATGGAATGTTATGAGAAAGGTTTGTTGAGCCGGGATGAGTTGGACGGCCTGGAGCCCCGCTGGGGAGATCAGCAGGTTGTGCGTGAATTACTGCGTAAGATTACCTTCCGCGAGGGTATCGGTGATCTTCTGGCCAGGGGCGTGCGCCATGCGGCCCGGGAACTGGGGCGCGGCACGGAGAAGCTTGCCATGCATATTAAAGGTTTGGAGGTCTTCCAGGCGGATCCGCGGGGGCTCAAGGGCTATGCGCTTGGTTTTGCCCTGGCCAGCCGGGGTGGGGACCACCTGCGCTCTGAACCCTCCTTCGAATTCTCCAATAATCCCGAGGAAGGGATGCGGCGCTATGGCGCTGAAGAGTCTGCTTTTCGCCTTGAGTACAAGGGCAAAGGGCGGCTTGTTAAACACTACGAAGAATGGAGCGCTCTTTCAGACTGTCTCAGTGCCTGTAAGAATACAATCGTGAATATGGAGATCATCGATTTTGAGGAAGGGGCGGCATTGCTGGAATCACTGAGCGGCGTTGCTTTTACGGGAGAAGGAGTACAGCAGGCTTGTGAGCGTGTCCTCAATCTGGAGCGTGCCTTCATCGTGCGTGAGGGGATCCGGCGCAGTGACGATACCCTACCGGAGCGTTTCCTTAAAGAGCCCCTGCCGGGGGAACATCCCTCCAAAGGCAGTGTGGTAGAGCTTGAAGCCATGCTGGATGATTATTATAAGGCACGGGGCTGGGATCTTTCCACAGGTATCCCTACGCGTGAGACCCTTTCCCGGTTGGGACTGGATGATGTAACGCGTGACCTGCTGGCGGCAGGCATCCCTGTTGTTCAATAGAAAGGCTTTACTCACTGTTTACTAGTTCAGAGTCCACTATAGCGTAAGGTATCAGAGCAGACTAAGAATAGCTGATGAGAGCCCGGGGGATTTTGGAGAGTAAAAGGAGGTGAGAGATGAGGTAAAAAGATTCGCCTGGCAAACCAGATATAAAATAAGGAGGAATTTACACTCATGAAAAACAAGAGGTTATTAATCGGGGGTAGCATCTGTCTAATCTTCTTATTGGCAGCATTTTCCTTACTGGCAGGTTGTTCAGCAACACCTACAGCGGATCCTTCGCCACCGGCGGAACAGGGAGCGGCACCTGCGGGGGAACCAACTGTGATCAAGGCTGTTAGCTGGCTCCCTATCGGTTTTATTGCCTCCGAACATGCGACCAGGTTCGCTGAGGAAATTGCAAAGCGTTCCAACGGGCAGCTGATCATTGATATTATCGGTTCCGGCGAGGTAATCCCCACTGAGGAGCAGATATTTGCCCTTAAGGAAGGTAGAATTGATATGATTTTCTCCGCAGGAGATGACATCTCCCAGGCTTCACCCATAGGCTTCGCTATGGTTTTAACCGAAATGGAGCCGTGGGAAGAGCGGGAAGCAGGAATCTGGGATTTCTACCGTGAAGTTCTTGCCAGGGACGTCAATGCGTACTGGCTGGGTTCACTGATGCATCCGCAGTGGTGGGATATTTTCACCAATGTTGAAGTAAAAACCCCTGAAGATTTAAAAGGGCTAAAAATCCGTGCCGGGGCGACTCACTTTGGCTCAATTAGGGCTGTTGGTGCTGAACCGGTAAGCGTTCCCATGATGGAAATATACACTGCCATGGAACGGGGTATGATTGACGGCTTCGTTTTCCCGCCCTGCGGCTGGACTCAATTTGGCTGGCAGGAAGTAACTGATTACTGGGTTGGACCCCAGCTGGTATACAGTAATGCTTCGACTCCGCTCATAAACCTTGATGTTTGGAATTCTCTCACCAAGGAGGAGCAAGACTTACTGACACAGACTGTTCTTGACATTGAAGAGGAGATG
>SKTJ01000131.1 GCA_007122565.1 Syntrophomonadaceae bacterium
GAATTTTTTTCCTAAACATATGTTTATATTTTCCGGAAGGGAATATTTATATGTAAGAGGAAGGGATGAATTTACCAATTTATGCAGGAGATTTGCCGTTTTTATTGAAATATGGTATGCACATACAAGATACAAGAAGCAGGAAATAAGAGGCAAGAAAGGCAAAACTGCGAGGCGAGAGCTTTGCAGTTATCATGGGGAGACGACCCTGTCCGCTCGCGAAACCTCGCAAAACGACGAATTTCCCTTGGAGCAACATAGCTATATTGAAGGAAATAAAAACCCGCCTTAAGAGGTGAAAGGAGGTAAGCCCCAAAAAAATGGCTAAAGTGCTGGTCCTTTATTACAGCTGCACCGGAAATACAAGACAGATGGCCGAAGCGGTGGCAGAGGGGGCAAAACAGGCAGGTGCAGAGGTAGCTGTATGTGATGTGGAGAGTTGCGCGCTGGAGCAATTACTGGAGTATGACGCTATTATCGCCGGCTCCCCCACCTATTATGGGATCGTCGCGGGAGCGCTCAAAGAGTTTTTTGACCGGAGCGTAAAATACCATACCAAGTTGGAAGGAAAGGTGGGAGGCGCTTTCTCCAGTGGCGGCGGCATGGGCGGCGGCAGCGAAACCACCGTTTTGAGCATCCTGCAGATGATGCTCGTGCACGGCATGATAGTACAGGGTAAGAGCAAGGGGAACCACTATGGTGCGGTTTCTGTAAAAGCCCCTGACGAAAACGTCATTCAGGAATGTCGCCAGCTGGGAGAGAGGGTGGCAAAGTTGGCTGCCAAGCTCTTCGGGTAGTCTAGTTGGATATTTTAGTTGGATTATCTTTCTCTTACCTCCTGCTTCTTGCTTCTTGAATAATTGACTTTTAAATGGGCCGGTGTTATCATTAGATTGCTGCAACGAAACACCGCTTTGCGCCCGTAGTGAAAGGGATATCACGCAGGCCTCCGGAGCCTGAAGTCGGGGTTCGAATCCCTGCGGGCGCACCATATACTTAAAAATAATCCCCGGCCGTTTTTAAATGGCCGGGGATTTATTAATTCTACGCTGTTTTATGTAGCTAGGGGGTCATGATAATCTTAACCACGTTCTCTTTCTTCCCTGCAAAAATATCGTAAGCCTCCGCGAAAGAAGCCAGGGGCATACGGTGCGTAATCAACGGGGTTGCATCAAGTTTTTTCTCAGCAACCAACCCCATGAGCATAGGCATGTTGCCCAGGTATGATAAGCCCACTTTGGTCGTTACATTTTTCATGAGCAGTTCCATGATGGGAAACTCAATGTTTCCCGGGAATAACCCCACAATGGAAAGAGTGCCTCCCACACCTGTTACGCGGGCTGCATCATTGATTGCTTTTTGATCGCCCACCGCTTCGATGGCAGCATCAACACCACGCCCGTTTGTAAGCTCCATAATTTGTGCCACTGCATCAGTTTCATTAAGATTAATCGTATGTGTGGCCCCCATCTGCTTGCCCAATGCCAGCCGATGGTCCAGTGAATCCACCAGGACGACTTTGGCAGGGTGGAAAAGCTGCGCTGTGTGTACGGCACAAAGACCTACCGGACCGGCGCCGAACACAGCCAGGGTGGCGCCTGGTTTCAGTTTGCAGTTTTCTACTGCATAGTAACCTGTAGTAAGCATATCCCCCACAAAAATTGCCTCGTCATCGCTTATGTCACCGGGTATGGGTACCATGCATGCATCAGCATGGGGAACACGCACATACTGGGCAAAACCACCAGGCATACCACCCCAGGTAGCACCGCTGCCAAAAACAGCAGAATTAAGGCACTGCCCGGGCATACCCTTACGGCAATGTTCACACAGTCCGCAGTAAGACAAAGGGGGCACGGCAACACGGTCTCCCGGCTTAAAATTATTCACACTGCTGCCCGCTTCTTCAACAATGCCAATAAATTCATGACCGATAACATAAGGTGGGCTTGGAGGCATATAACCATTAACGATGTGAACATCACTGGTACATAAAGCAGTGGCTGTGACTTTTAACAGGACATCCGTTGTTTTTTGCATAGCCGGCTTGGAGACTTCCTCAAGGGCAACAACCTTTACACCTTTAACCACGGCTGCTAACATAATTTTTTATCCTCCTTTAGTTTGCAATCATTTTTTAATTGTTTTTGACAGCAATATTCTGTTAATTTTACCGGAACTGATGGGAACGCCTACAGGTTGTCAGGCAAAGGTAAGCCGTAAGCAAAGGCATCTCCCATCAGTTATGGCTGCAACTGGAGCTTGTGCTAAACAGTTAGAATGTTAATGGTTACGGAGCGTGTGTCTCCCTGCAGATCGCCACCCATGCAGTGTGCCATGCCGACCCTGGCATTTGGGACCTGTCTGGGGCCGGCCTCACCACGCAACTGGGTAACAATCTCCACCAGTTGGGCTACACCGGTGGCACCCACCGGGTGTCCCCTGGACAACAGCCCCCCACTGGGGTTAACGGGTATTCTGCCTCCCAAAGAGGTGTGTCCTCCTTTAAGCAGTTCGCCTCCCCCGCCTGCAGGACAGAGCCCCAGGCCTTCGTAGTGAATCAGTTCGGCAATCGTAAAAGCGTCATGCAGTTCTATGACATGCAGATCCTCCGGTCCAATTCCCGCCTCCCCATAAGCCTTTTCCACCGCCCGCATATCCGTTGGCCAGCTGTCGAGGTGAGGTGGGCTGTCATAACTGCCGCTCATCAGAACGGATGTTGCCACATTCACAGTCCTGGTGTTCAATGAGCGGGCCAGATCCGCCCGGCAAAGAACCACGGCAGCTGCCCCATCGCCCTGGGGGCAACAGCTTAAGCGGGTCAGAGGATCGGCAATCATGGGTGAACTTAGCACGTCTTCCACCGTAACTTGCTCGCGAAACTGTGCATTGGGGTTGAGGAAACCGTGCCGCCTGTTTTTAACGGAAATCAGGGCCAGATCTTCCGGGGTAAGGCCATATTTTGAGATATAGCTGCGGGCCCGCATAGCGAAGGTTCCGGGAACGATAAAGCCGAGCTTAGTTTCCAGGTCAGTAGCTCCGGCATCGAGAATCTTTTTTACCCGGGTGTACATCTTTTCCACACCGAGAACCAGGGCCATGTCCACCGCCCCCGCCTTAATGGCCAGGCAAGCCAGGTAAAACCCGGTGGAACCACTGGTGCAGGCATTCTCCACGTTAACAACAGGAATTTTGTTAATTCCCAGTTCCCAGAAGATTTTTTGCCCCATGGTAAATTCACCGAGGAGCTGGGGGGCCAGGGCGCTTGCACAGTAGGCTGCCTGAATATCTGCCGGCCTCACCCCGGCGTCCCGCATTGCCTGCCCCGCTGCCTCAAACCCCAGCGCCTCCAGGCTCAGATCAGGATGTTTGCCAAATTTGGTCATGCCGGTACCGATAATTGCTATCTCTCCTGACAAGCCTCTTCCCCTCCTCTCTCCGGACGGAAATAATACCCGGTTATGGCCTCACCTGCAGCAGTTTTGCCCGTAACACCTACCTCAAAAACCACTGCGCTTCCCACATCCGGATTGACATCAAAATATTTCAGGCGGGCCGGGACTGAAATGCCATCGTCCAACAGGACATACCCCACTAGGTAGGGTGCCTCATCCACAGCCGGAACATCGATACAGATGCGCGTATAGGATAATACCTTTCCCCGGCGCGCCATAGGCGTTTGCGTTTGTTGTTCACTGCAGCATCTGGAACAAACGCTGCGGCAGGGAAAGGCTTTCGCCCCACACTCCCGGCAGCAGGAACCAATCAGGACTTTTCCTTCAGGGCTGTCGTCCCAGAGGCCTTGCTGAATTAGTTCTGGCATTTTCCACTCTCCAATTATTTGCCCGTTGCTAGACGGTCCCATGTAGCTGAATTGATCCCCTCCTGGCGCAGCTTATACTTTTCCACCCTGTCTGTGGGTGTTTTGGGCAGAGCATCTTTAAATTCAAGGTAACGGGGCACCATATAATCAGCCATCCGCTCCTGGCAGAAAGCTATTAACTCCTCATAGCTGAGCTCTGAACCGGGACGGGGAATTGCCACGACTTTCACCTCGTACTCACCCAGGGGATCAGGAATTGCCAGAGCGGCACTTTCAAGCACCTTGGGATGGGCGTTCACAGACCGCTCCACCTCGAAAGAGGAAATATTCTCGCCCCGGCGGCGAATTACATCCTTTTTGCGGTCCATAAAATAGTAGTATCCGTCTGCATCACGGTACGCGTAATCTCCTGTGTGGAACCAAAGGTTACGACAGGCCTCCATGGTTTTATCAGGCATCCTGAAATACCACTTCATCATGCAAAATGGTTTTTCCGGACGTGTAACCAGTTCACCCTTGCTGCCGGCAGGCAATTCGTTATCATCATCATCAAAAATTACCACACGGTAACCGTCCGTCGGCTTGCCAATAGAACCGGGGCGTCGATCATCCACCGTATTCATGAGAATCATACCGCATTCGGTGGAACCATAACCCTCGTAAATGGTGGCTCCGAAGCGCTCCTCAAATTGCTCCAGTGCTGCCTTGGGCGTCCCGGCCGTAAAGACTTTTTTCAGTGTATGTTTCCGGTCATTCTCATTGGAGGGCTGCTTCAGCAGAATGGAGATAACGCTTCCGGGCAGGTTGGTAACCGTAGCGCCGCAGTTATCTATCTCGTTCCAGAACCTGCCTGCACTAAAACGACGATAGAGGTGAACCTTTGCCCCAACCACCAGCGCGGGAAGCACTGCCAGAATTTGGGCATTGCCGTGGAAGAGGGGCAGGCAGGTATAGAGGACCTCATCCCGCGTATAGCCCAACTGAGCCGCATTGCTGACACAGGTATGCACCACATAGCGGTGGGGCATTACCACACCCTTGGAAGGGCCCGTCGTGCCGGAGGTATAAAGGATACAAAATTCATCCTGTGCAGTTAAGCCAAGATCCTCAAGTTTCTCACTGCCTGCGTAAAGCTCATCATAGGATACAATGGACAACCGTTTAAAGTAAGTCGGCTCATAAGGCTCCTCTTCCCACACCACCAGCGTTTCCAGGGAGGTGAGTTCGTCTTCAATAAGCTTGATCCGACTCAAAAAGCGTGAGTCGATCACCAATACCTTAGCGTCGCTATCATTGATCAGGTAGGCGAGCATATCACCTTTATGCGC
>SKTJ01000119.1 GCA_007122565.1 Syntrophomonadaceae bacterium
ATCGGACATAATAATCTCATGTGCAAATGCCGGAACAGGCACCAATATTAAGTCTGCTTCATTTACTACTTCATCCATGCTTGTAGATGCAAGTTCCACTTTACCAAAACCCTGCACTGCACCGGTTACCTCCACGCCTCCTTTTTCAATGATTCCTTCTATGTTTTTTTTATAACTGGGATACTCAAAGAGACGCACCTTAAAACCCTTCATTCCTAAATGACCGCTAAACGTACACCCGGCATTTCCAGCCCCTAAAACAGCAACTTTTTTAATCATCCTAACACCTCCAATGATATATAATTATATTATCATAATGACATAACATATAACTTGTAAAAAAAAGATTACTATGCCTTAAGGATATTTCAGGAAAAAACGGCACTTATCCCCCCTGACAAAGCCCCTGGAAAGCTCAACCGGGGTATCATATTCGGAAAAAGTAAGCCTTTCACAATATAATAGCGGGGCACCAATATCTGCTTTAAGATGCTTAGCCTGAAATTGATTAGCAAGCACAGGCTCAAAAAAAATGCTGGCTTTGTGTAACGTTTGATATTTTTCTTTGAGAATCGCATGGATATAAGAATCTTTAATTTTTTGGGTTGATATATCTTTGCAAATAGCTTCAGGGAGATAAGAGTTCTCTATGATTAACGGTTCGTTATCCAACAATTTCAAGCGTACTATGTGAAGCACTCTGGATTTTTCCGGTAATTCAAGTTTAGCAAGGATTTCCTTGGAGGCACGGACGAAACGGGATGATAAAGTCTTGTGGTCAGCGGGCAATGTTTCGGCAAACTTTACGATATTATATGCGTCAAGTTTGTGCTTTGGTGCGGCAATGAACGTTCCTTTACCCTTCATGCGGTAAACATATCCCTCATTAACGAGGATTTTAATCGCCGTATTAACTGTGATCCTGCTCACATTAAACTGAATACAAAGTTCCTTTTCCGAAGGGATCATATCACCTGGTTTTAACATGCCACCTTCGATTTTTTCAATAAAGTGGTTTTTAATTTGTACATACAGAGGAACATAATTTGTCGAATCTATACTCAAGCCACACACCTCTGAACGACCCCATTGGCCGCATTATTAAAAATAACATATTGACATATCATTTATATTCACCAACAATTTTATAATTCCTGCTGGGTTAAAAACTTATTTTATTTTTTCTGATTTTTTGGTTAGAAACAGAAATGCTGAGTTGCATTTATTTTGCAATCAAGCCAATGGTTGCTTACTTCAGAGATGATAACCAATAACACACTAGCTGACTTTTTCCGGGCTTAGACGATGCAGGGTTTCGGCAAGCACCAAACCAAAAACAGATGCAGTAAAAAAGTCAGATAGCAATTGACTCATTGGGATAGGTCTCAGTGGCTGAAAACCAAGCAAATTAACTGCTATATGCACAGCAAACCAAACAAATACGCCAAACACCCAACCTTTTAATAAATAGTTTCTGCCCGTTATTAACAGGACAGCATATGCAAAAATGATCCCGAGCGTACCCGCAAACATAATGTGGATAATTTGACCTACAACAGCTTCAAAAATAGTGTTTGCAGTCGAGCCGCGAACTAGAGAAAGCCCCCAGTCGTAGTAAGGATGCTCCACCCAACCAAAAGCGGTTAGGATGAGATCTCCGATTGCCATTGTAAGACCTCCGGCAATACCGGCCAACAATCCTTTGGTAAACCTATCTTTAATATTCGTAATGTACAATCCTTCCCATTAAAGTTTAGCTTATATAGTTTGGCTGAAATATGCTTATATTATTTGTTCGATTTGTTGTGTTACAACCAATCTGCCACTGGTGGACTTTGCGCAAAATATTTCCAATATTGCAACTTATTTGATCGGCAAAACCTTACAGCATTCACCAAAGGATAATTTTTTTTATGAGGAGACTTTGTTCATGTAAATATTGGAATAAAAATGGGGAATTGAGGGGACAGCAACGGGAGTAAAGACAGGAATCAGTTCTTTCCACAGACCCTCCTGTCATTGCGAGCCGCAGGCGCGGCAATCTCGTCTTTGCCTTTTCACCCCGAGATCGCACGTCGCTATCGCTTCTTGCGATGACATCAACGGGTGAGCGAGTATGACAGAATCAGTTCTTTATCCTGATCACTGAACAGTTACATAAATAGTTTGTATATCTTAAACAAAAACAATTATGAAAAAATAAGACCAGCAGGATAGAGCTTTTCTGCCGGCCTAATTTTTTTAGCTGGTTCACTTAACGCCCTTGATATTGCGGTTCCTGTTCTTCCACTTCCTTTACCCTGCTTTCCAGTCCCTCTACCATACTTTTAGTTTGGTCTGCAAACTGAGAAAACATTTGTTTGCTTACCTGATTTTCAGTTTCAAGTGCAAAAGTTTCGAAATCAGCGTGACACCCTTTGAGGCTGGCGAGAGTAGTCTTTAATTTTTTACCACTAGTCATTGATTTACCTCCCTTTTAATCCTCTAATAGGGGCTTATAAAATTTTTCCCGAAAAAGGTTTTGTTTATCCTATATTCTACAACTGGTTAAGGACAAAACGGACTACCTCGGCAATACAACTCCCAATCAGCGGTAGATTTAAGAGTACCAACCGCTGCAGCATAATAATAACCAGGCCTGCTAATAATGTCGCCCCCAGTATTACTCCCATTCCCCGGGAAACACCACTCCAAAAATTTATAATCAGATAACGACGTGGGTTGTTGAGCTGGAGCATATACTCAGCAAGATTGAATTTCCATATACGTTCGGAAAGCGTAAAGATTTTTTCTCTTAAAAAATGTTGCGGCATATACTCCTCACCATTCACTTGTGCCAAATAATGATCATCCAGGTTGTCAACTACCCCCCGCTTCTGGAGGGGGTGGCCTTCCGTAATGTTGGCACTGGCATTACCGGCACTGCGTATTTCGTAAAATTAGTCGTCTAACAATTTTTTCCAATTTGTAATCTTCAAGGGTTTCGTTTTTCAGCAGAGCAATTGCTATTCTTTGCAGAAGGAAAGAATTTTTTTTGAGTATAGTTTTAACTTGTTTATAGGATTGATTGATAATCCTTTCTGATTCTTCGGCTACTTTTTCCGGAAACGTGTAGTCACATTCTGAATAGTTAGTAAGGCTTTTGCTCATACCGTAAGCTTCGATCATTGCCACGGATATTTTTGTTGCCTTTCTTAAGTCCTGCTCGGCGCCGTTGGTTATACCATTTGGGCCAAAGATGAGTTCTTCAGCTGCACGGCCTCCCAGGAACACAGAAATGGTTTGGATCAAATCTTTGCGGGTGTTATATGCTTTCTCTTCCGGCTCTACCATAGTATAGCCGCCGCTTCCCTTAGTGGTTGGAATGATCGACACTTTTGGCACTGTCTTACCTTGAAGCAAGGCTATCAGCGCGTGGCCCGCTTCGTGATAGGCGGTGATTTTTTTATCCTGCATTGACATGGATGTTTTTCTTTTTTCGCCTGTTGTTAATTTTTCAATAGCATGTTCGATGCTTTGTTTGTTAATATACTTAAAGTTTTGTTTGACAGCATGAATGCCCGCTTCATTCATGATGTTGGAAAGGTCTGCGCCGGACATGAGAGTTGTAATTCTGGCTATCTCCAGCAGATTAATGTCGCTGGACAGGGGCCTGTTTTTAGCATGAATCTGTAATATTTTGTGCCTTGCTTCCAAATCAGGCAGGCCAACATAAATGTGCCGGTCAAACCTGCCCGCGCGGAGCAGTGCTTCATCCAGAGTATCAAGCCTATTGGTAGCAGCAGTTACCATAATATTATCGTAAGAGCTGAATCCATCCATTTCCACCAAAAGCTGATTCAGTGTCTGTTCCCGTTCGTCGTGCGAGTTGTTGCGGCCACGTTTTTTACCCATGGCGTCTATTTCATCGATAAAAACAATACAGGGAGCATTTTTACGGGCTGCTTTGAAAAGTTCACGCACTCTTGAGGCGCCTAGGCCCACATATTTTTCAACAAAGTCCGAACCGGATACACTCAAAAAAGAAACCCCGGTAGTGCCGGCCAAAGCTTTCGCCATAAGTGTTTTGCCCGTTCCCGGTGGGCCGAAAAGAATTGTGCCCCGGGGAATGGAAACGCCATAACTAATGTACTTCTCCCGGTACTGGATAAACTCCGAGAGGTCTTTTAAGTTTTCAATTGCCTCGTAATTGCCGGCCACATCATCAAAAGTTACTTCTATCTCATTTACGGGGCTGAGTTTTTCAGCCGAAAGATTTCCCACATTCTGTCTGGATTTGATCATATAGATCAAAACACCGGCTAAAATTAGATAAAGGAGGATATTTGAGCTGAAAAACCGTTTTAACAGAGAGCTGTCAGAAACGACTATTATATCGTGTTCAAGCAAGTATTTGCGAAAGTCTTCAGTTTGGGGGTTGGCAGTGGTGAAGTGTCCTCCATCATATAATTTACCGGATAGTGTTTCTGATGTTAGATCATAATTCACGGATTCAACTTTGCCCGACTGAACACTTGATAAGAACTCATTATAAGTTATCTCCCGGGGTGCAGCGTTTTCAGCATTCCCGGACATTGGTGAAGAAAACAAAAGAGAATTTTCAGGTGCCTGTAATGTAGTTCGGCTTGCAATAAATGCTGTAAAAACAATTATTGCCCCTATTAATAAGGAGGTGGCCAGATATTTTTTTGAGACCAGTATCCTGGGTTTTCTTTTCATGTAAAAATGGCAGGCTATCCTGCTGCCTCCTCATGTTTGGCTGACTATCCTAAACAAACAAATTATAGTGCATAGCTTGTTTTAGTATGTGCAAGATTACTATTTTTAAATAATATAAAAGATTGTCCTTCAGACCGGCGATTACCCCCCCCATAGGTTTCTGCAATAAATCGGTCAGGCGTCAATTTTGGCAGCTTTACTCTTTCTAGATGTAATTATTTTGATATTTACTTTGCATGGAAATATGTTAGAATATTGTTAATATGTAGAGATTTAACCCCCAGTAATACGCCATTTGAACCCGGTAAATTACTAATATATTCGAAACTCACCTCCAACTATCCAACTATCCAACTTAATTATTGCATTTTCAGGACAGTTGCGA
>SKTJ01000002.1 GCA_007122565.1 Syntrophomonadaceae bacterium
ACAGTGCGGCCGCCTTCCCGGATGGCGAAGCGCAAGCCTTCTTCGGTGGCGATAGGCGTAATCAGCTCGATAATCATGTTCACGTTGTCACCAGGCATTACCATTTCCACGCCTTCGGGCATGGTGATGGAGCCGGTTACGTCCGTGGTGCGGAAATAAAACTGGGGACGATAGCCGGGAAAGAAGGGCGTGTGGCGGCCCCCTTCTTCTTTTTTCAAGACGTATACTTCAGCGTTGAATTTAGTGTGCGGTTTGATACTGCCCGGCTTGGCCAATACCTGGCCGCGCTCAATGGATTCACGGTCAACACCCCGCAACAATACACCAACGTTGTCGCCTGCTTCCGATTCATCCATGGTCTTGCGGAACATTTCCAGGCCCGTGGCTACTGTCTTGCGCGGACGCTCATCGAAACCGACAATTTCCACTTCTTCCCCTACCTTGATTAAACCACGCTCTATCCGGCCCGTGGCTACTGTACCCCGCCCGGTAATGGTAAAGACGTCCTCAACCGGCATTAAAAAGGGTTTTTCCTTGTCGCGCATGGGGTCGGGGATATACGAATCAATGGCGTTCATCAGTTCCCAGACTACTTTGCAGCTCGGACAATCTGTTTCACCACAGCCGCATTGCATCGCTTTTAAGGCCGAACCGATGACTACGGGGATATCGTCGCCGGGATATTCATATTCGGTGAGCAGTTCTCTTACTTCCATTTCCACCAGTTCCAGAAGTTCGGGGTCATCCACCATGTCCGCTTTGTTTAAGAAGACAACAATATAGGGAACCCCAACCTGACGGGCTAGCAGTATGTGCTCCCTTGTTTGGGGCATGGGGCCGTCAGCCGCTGACACAACAATGATCGAGCCATCCATCTGGGCTGCACCGGTAATCATGTTCTTAACGTAGTCAGCGTGACCGGGGCAGTCAACATGGGCATAGTGACGATTGTCCGTCTCATACTCCACGTGCGCTGTGGCAATAGTAATACCCCGCTCCCGTTCCTCCGGCGCCTTGTCAATCGAATCAAAATCCATACGCTGGGCATAGCCCTTAGACGATAAACAGTAAGTAATCGCTGAGGTCAGTGTCGTCTTACCGTGGTCCACATGCCCAATCGTGCCTACATTAACGTGCGTTTTCGTCCTTTCAAACTTCTTCTTGGCCATAACATTTTACCTCCTTGCATTTCTGCTTGCTAAATAATCTTTTATGCAAAAGTCCTGCTAATAATTTTTTCCGCAATGTTAGCAGGAAGCTCGGTATAATGAGCAAATTCCATAGCGTATGTGCCCCGTCCCTGTGTATGTGAACGCAGGTCGGTGGCATAGCCGAACATCTCTGAAAGAGGGACCAGGCCTTTAATTACCTGGCTGCCCCCTTTGGGTTCGATCCCGTCTACCTTGCCCCGCCGTGAGTTGATATCCCCTATTACCTCGCCAATATATTCCTCAGGAACGATAACCTCCACTTTCATAACAGGTTCAAGTAGGACGGGTTTGGCCTGGGTCATGGCTTTTTTAAAAGCCATGGAACCGGCAATGGTAAAAGCCATTTCAGATGAATCCACATCATGATAGGATCCGCCCAGCAGAGCTGCTTTCATATCGATAACCTGGAAACTGCCCAGCACGCCGCTCGTCATCGCCTCACGAATACCCTTTTCCACAGCAGGAATAAATTCACGGGGAACATCGCCTCCCGTAACCTTATCCTCGAATACAAATCCACTGTTGCGGGGCAGCGGTTCAAGTTGTAAAATCACATGCCCATACTGACCGCGCCCTCCCGATTGTCTTACAAATTTTCCCTCTGCCTTGGCCGGCGCTAAAATAGTCTCCTTGTAGGATACCTGTGGCCGACCCACGTTAGCCCCCACTTTGAACTCCCGCAGCAGACGGTCAATAATAATTTCCAGATGTAATTCGCCCATCCCGGCGATAATTGTTTGCCCTGTCTCTTGGTCTGTGGAAGCTTGAAAGGTGGGATCTTCCTCCGCCAGTTTTTGCAGTGATAAGGACATCTTCTCCTGGTCGTTTCTTGTCTTCGGTTCAATCGCCACAGAGATAACAGGCTCGGGGAACTTGATCGTTTCCAGGATAATCTGATCGTTTTCTGTACAGAGGGTATCTCCTGTTGTCGTCTTTTTTAAGCCAACAATCGCCACAATGTCACCGGCGGCAGCTTCCTTCAGTTCTTCGCGATGGTTGGCGTGCATGCGCAGAATACGCCCCACCCGTTCTTTCGTCCCCTTAACGGAATTATAAATATAAGAGCCGCTGGTGAGAGTTCCGGAGTAGATGCGTACGAATGATAGTTTTCCCACATAAGGATCATTCATAATTTTAAAAGAAAGGGCCGCAAACGGTTCTTCGGAGCTGGCATCACGATTGACAACATCCTCGCTGTCGGGTAACAACCCTTTAACCGGGGGCACATCCAGGGGCGACGGAAGATAATAAACCATGGCATCCTGTAGCAACTGTACTCCTTTATTGCGGTAGGAAGAGCCGCAGAGAACGGGGACATAAACATTATTGATCGTGGCGACACGTATAGCGCCGCGGATTTCTGCTTCGCTAATCGGCTGCCCCTCCAGATACTTTTCCATAAGCCCCTCATCCACCTCAGAAAGGGATTCGAGCATCCGATCGCGATAGCGATCCGCTATTTCCCCCATATCTGCCGGGATATCATGCACCTCGTTATGCATTCCCAGTTCATCAGTAAACATAGTCGCTTTCATACTAACCAAATCAATAATTCCGTCAAAGCTTTCATCATTACGGACGATGGGCAACTGCACAGGCAGTACTGCCGCTTTTAACTTAGAACGCATCATGCGCAGGGTATTATAATAATCCGCACCGGAAATATCCATTTTATTAATGTATGCAATGCGGGGAACACTGTATTTATCTGCCTGGCGCCAAACCGTTTCAGACTGGGGCTCAACGCCTGATTTTGCACAGAAAACCCCAACTGCGCCATCGAGCACCCGCAGCGAGCGCTCCACCTCCACGGTAAAGTCCACGTGCCCGGGTGTATCTATAATGTTGATGCGCGCACCTTTCCATTGACAGGTTGTTGCTGCAGAGGTAATAGTTATACCCCGCTCCTGCTCCTGAATCATCCAATCCATGGTCGCAGCACCGTCATGTACCTCACCCACCCGGTGAACCTTTCCCGTATAGAAAAGGATCCGTTCCGTGGTTGTAGTTTTCCCGGCATCAATATGCGCGATAATACCCAGGTTTCTCGTATTAGCTAGATCCATAAAAACACTACGCTCCTCTTTTAAACAGGCGGCAATTTGCATTACCAGCGATAATGGGCAAAAGCCTTATTTGACTCTGCCATCTTATGTGTATCTTCTTTTTTCTTAACCGTCACTCCGGTGTTTCCGGCCGCATCGAGCAGTTCACCCGCAAGCCTTTGTGCCATGGTTTTCTCTCCCCGCTTCCGTGCTGCCCCCACAAGCCACCTGATCGCTAAAATCAATTTGCGACGGGGGCTGACTTCTATGGGCACCTGGTAGGTAGCACCACCGACACGGCGGGGTTTGACCTCCAGTACGGGAGAGACATTACGCATTGCAGTCTCAAATACTTCCAAGGGTTCCTTACCCGTTTTCTCCCCAACAATATCCATAGCCTGGTAAAAGACAGCTTGGGCGACGCCCTTCTTCCCATCATACATGAGTTTATTAATAAAACGGGCCACAACGGCATGATTGTAAACATCATCCGGTGCTATTTCCCTATGTGGCACTGGTCCTTTTCGCGGCAAAATACACCCTCCTTTCTTAAGCTTTCGGCCTTTTACTACCGTATTTGGAACGCCCCCGCTTGCGATTTTCAACACCGGACGCATCAAGCGCTCCCCGGATCAGATGATATCGTACTCCAGGCAGATCCTTAACACGCCCGCCTCGCACCAGCACAACAGAGTGCTCTTGCAGGTTATGCCCGATTCCGGGAATATAGGCAGTCACTTCTGTGCCGTTCGTCAACCGCACACGGGCAATTTTACGCAGGGCGGAGTTAGGCTTTTTCGGTGTGGTAGTGGAAACCCTGGTACATACCCCTCTTTTTTGAGGGGATCCTTCCAGCGCCGGTGCAGTTGATTTTTTGGTCATCTTTACCCTGCTACGATTCACAAGCTGGTTAATTGTCGGCACCAGTAACACCTCCTTCTTTCAATTGTGCTGCTACTCTTCCGTAATCGCTGCCACAGCGGCTCCTACCTTTATATTGCAGGCTTTGCCAAGCTGTTCCATGCTATCAACATAGCGGACCGGCACACCACCCTGCTCACAGAGGCACAAAACAGGTGATAACACTTTGTCCTCTGCATCCCGGGCCACATAAACGATCAAAGCCACTTTACTTTCCAGAGCCCTGATCGTTTGCCGTGCTCCTGCAACTTTCTGCTTCGCTTCCTTTAACTGTTCAGGCAATGAATTACGTCCCTCCTTCTCCCTTTCTTAGTCATCGAAGGCTTCTGGAAAAATGCACACTCCGCTATTTTAGCACCGCCGACATCAATTGTCAACAAAATTTGTAGTCTGTATCCCATAGAGGGCGACTATCCGGATATTCCCCTAATTCGAAGAAGTTTATTCTAAGGACCCCCACCTCTAAGCGTAGCAGGTAAGACTTTTTCAATCCATGTCTTTAAACACAGTTTCTGCTTCCTCTTCTGCTGCTGCATTTTCCTGATCATCTACACCACTTATTACTTTCTCCCATTCACTTTCATCATCACTATCTGCATCGGCAGGCGGCATTTCACTGGCCGGGGGCAAAATCTCAGCTGCACCCTTTTCCATTACTACCCTGATATTACGATAGCGCGACATGCCCGTTCCTGCGGGAATTAGTTTGCCGATAATGACGTTCTCTTTTAATCCAAGCAATGGATCAATTTTACCTTTAATTGAAGCATCTGTCAGAACCCGCGTTGTCTCCTGGAAGGAAGCTGCAGAAAGGAAGGAATCAGTAGCCAGTGAGGCCTTGGTAATCCCCAAAAGCACGGGCCGGCCTACCGCTTTTTGTCCTCCCTGAGCTACGCTCTTGCGGTTAACTTCTTCAACTGTAAAGCTATCCTCCAGGCTTCCCGGTAAAAGAGCCGTATCGCCCGCATCATCCACCTTAACTTTTTTAAGCATCTGGCGGATCATTACTTCGATATGCTTATCACTGATATCCACGCCTTGCAACCGGTAAACCCGCTGTACCTCTTGTAACAGGTAGAGTTGGACACCCCGGATACCGCGCACTTTTAACAGATCGTGGGGGTTAATCGAACCCTCGGTGAGTTCCTCACCCGCTTCCACTTCATCGCCGTCCCGCATTTTAAGACGTGCACCATAGGGTACCGGGTACGTTTTGATCTCTCCATGGGGAGAGGAAACCTTTATCTCCCGCTTACTACGTGATTCTCCCAGTTCCACTTTACCTGATATTTCGCTAATCAGGGACTGCCCTTTAGGCTTGCGTGCTTCAAATAGCTCTTCCACACGGGGTAAACCCTGGGTAATATCATCACCGGCAACCCCACCGGTATGGAAAGTACGCATCGTCAACTGGGTGCCTGGTTCACCGATGGACTGAGCTGCAATAATGCCCACCGCTTCACCCACCTCCACCAATTGCCCTGTAGCAAGGTTACGGCCGTAACATTTAATACAAACACCATAACGGGACTTACAGGTCAAAACGGAACGGATATTAACCTTAGTAATACCAGCGTTGATAATGCTCGTCGTGATTTCCTCATCGATTAACTCGTCAGCGCCTACAAGAATCTCCTTACTTTCGGGATGACGGATCTCCTCCATGGAAAACCGGCCCATAATTCGTTCGGCCAAAGGTTCAATTACATCTCCCACATCTTCCTGCATGTCTTCCACCACAACACCTTGCATGGTTCCACAGTCCAACCCCCGTACGATAACATCCTGGGCCACATCCACCAGACGGCGCGTCAGGTAACCGGAATCTGCCGTTTTCAAAGCAGTATCGGCCAGACCTTTGCGTGCGCCGTGCGTCGAAATAAAGTACTCCAGCACCGTAAGCCCTTCACGGAAATTGGCCTTAATCGGCACATCAATAATCCGGCCGGTGGGGTCAGCCATCAGGCCGCGCATCCCTGCAAGCTGGGTAATCTGTGATTCGTTACCGCGGGCTCCCGACTGGGACATCATAAAGATGGGATTAAAGCTGTCAAAACCGTCCATTAAAGCAGAGGATATGATGTCCTTAGCTTTATGCCAGATATCAATTACCCGGTCATAACGCTCATCAGCGGTAATAAAACCCTTGCGAAATTGCTTCTCAGTTTCTTCCACCTCAAGGTCCGCGTTTTGCAGTATCTCCTGCTTGCTGGTGGGAATAATGATATCGTCAATACCGATGGTTATCCCCGCAATGGTGGCGTAGTTATAACCTATTTTCTTGATTTCATCAAGTATTTCCGCTGTTTTGGTATTACCGTATTTACGATAACAAAGCCCTATCAGCTTACCCACAAAATTCTTTTTAATCGGGTTGTTCAGTGGCAAATCAGCAAGCCGTTCCCGTAATTGTGACAGGGAACAATCCCGCCGCGTCGTATAATAACCGGGGAGCAGGGTTTCATCCAGGTCTGCGTTGTTAAAATAGGGAAAGTCGGAGGGAAATATCTCGTTAAAGATAAGTTTACCCACCGTTGTAATTAGGTATTTTTTATCCGGTTTACCATCCTCCGGCAACTTAAAGTTGGCCTTGTCGTAATCAGTGACATCCACAATAATGCGGGCATGCAACGCGATGTGCCTGTCGTGATAGGCCATGATTGCTTCGCTCGGCTCACTGAAATAACTGGCTTCCCCCCGCGTGCCTTCCCGCTCCACCGTCAGATAGTAAATACCAAGTACCATATCCTGGGTTGGAGTAACCACAGGATGTCCGTCTTTGGGGTTAAGGAGATTGTTGGCTGAAAGCATTAGTGTCCGCGCTTCCGCCTGTGCTTCCGCCGAAAGGGGAACATGAACAGCCATTTGATCCCCGTCAAAATCAGCATTATAGGCTGTGCAAACAAGAGGGTGAATTTTGATTGCCCTGCCTTCCACCAACACCGGCTCAAAGGCCTGAATGCCGAGACGATGCAGCGTGGGAGCACGGTTTAGGAGCACCGGATGATCCTTGATTACATCTTCCAGCACATCCCATACTTCAGGCCTTATTTTCTCCACCATCCGTTTTGCACTCTTGATATTATGGGCCAGCCCATCCTTCACAAGGCGGCGCATCACAAAGGGCTTAAAGAGTTCCAGTGACATTTCCTTGGGCAGGCCGCACTGGTAAAGTTTAAGCTCAGGCCCGACGACAATCACGGAACGGCCGGAATAATCAACCCGTTTACCCAAAAGGTTTTGACGGAAACGGCCCTGCTTCCCTTTGAGCATATCGCTGAGGGATTTGAGCGGTCGGTTACCCGGGCCTGTTACCGGACGGCCCCGCCGTCCATTATCAACCAGAGCGTCTACCGCCTCCTGGAGCATACGCTTTTCGTTGCGTACAATAATATCGGGAGCACCCAGATCAAGCAACCGTTTTAAACGGTTGTTCCGGTTAATCACACGACGGTAAAGATCATTAAGATCAGAGGTGGCAAAACGCCCACCATCCAATTGCACCATGGGGCGTAGATCCGGTGGAATCACGGGTATAACATCGAGGATCATCCATGCCGGTTCATTACCGGACTGACGGAAAGCCTCCACGACCTCAAGCCGCCGGATCGCCCGTATCTTTTTTTGGCCGCTGCTGTTGCGTACCTCAGACCTTATACTCTCAGTGGCTGTATCCAAGTCTATCTCTTCAAGTAATTTTTTGACCGCTTCGGCACCCATTTCCGCCTTAAATCCTTTACCCGCATTAAAAAGGGCTTCGTACTTATCCCGGTATTCTCTGTATTCCGCTTCAGACAGAAGCTGGTT
Organism: Syntrophomonadaceae bacterium; assembly: GCA_007122565.1. GTDB lineage: Bacteria > Bacillota > Dethiobacteria > DTU022 > UBA8154 > UBA8154. The sequence goes on from SKTJ01000002.1 coordinate 7,985, forward strand.
TTTACTGAGCAGTGTATCACCGGGATCAATAACTACATAAGCAGCGAAGTAGAGGACCTTTTCCAGGGCACGGGGTGACATATCCAATAGCAGACCCATGCGACTGGGGATTCCCTTAAAATACCATATATGCGAAACGGGAGCAGCCAACTCAATATGACCCATCCGTTCACGCCGTACTTTTGCCCGTGTTACCTCAACACCACAGCGGTCACAAACGATCCCCTTATAACGAACCCGTTTGTATTTACCACAATGGCATTCCCAGTCTTTCTGGGGACCGAATATTTTTTCACAAAAAAGCCCTTCACGCTCCGGTTTGAGCGTACGGTAGTTGATTGTCTCCGGCTTTTTCACTTCTCCACGGGACCAGGCCCTGATCTTTTCCGGTGATGCCAGGCTAAGTTGCATAGCATCAAAATTGTTAACATCCAGCAAGGGCTATATCCTCCCTCCGTATTTCAGTCAAATGTCGAAAGTCGAAAGTCGGGGACTGAACGAAAGTAGAAAGTTCTTTAGATGACTTTGGACTTTTGACTTTTGACCGTCTAGAACAAGTCATCTTCTTCTTCCACACCAAGCCGGCTGCGTAGTCTTGAACGCTTTGATCCAACACCATCTTCTTCCAGTGCTTCTTCCTTATCATCCCCGCTATCTTCAAGTTCTTCCGCATAAAGTTCATCCAGAGAAACCTTATCCAGTTCTTCATCATCACTAAGCAGCGGGATATCTTCATCCATTCCGTCGTCTTTTAAACCTACCTGCTTCGTCTCAATCTGATCTTCTTCCAATCCTTCTATATTCAGATCCAGTAAATCACTGTCATCTTCATCTTCGCGCATCAGGAATTCACCTGTTTCTTCGCTCAACACTTTCACATCGAGTCCGAGGCTCTGCAGCTCTTTAACCAGAACCTTAAAAGATTCAGGCACACCCGGTTCGGGGATATTATCTCCTTTAACTATGGCCTCATACGTTTTTACCCGACCTACCACATCATCCGATTTCACAGTGAGAATCTCCTGCAGGGTATATGAAGCACCATATGCCTCCAGCGCCCAAACCTCCATTTCCCCAAACCGCTGGCCGCCAAACTGAGCCTTACCACCAAGGGGTTGCTGTGTTACAAGTGAATAAGGTCCGGTGGAGCGGGCATGAATTTTATCATCCACGAGATGGGCAAGCTTCAACATATAGATATAACCTACACAGATTTCATTATCAAAAGGTTCACCGGCACGGCCATCCCGCAAGATTGTTTTACCGTTACCCGGCAGACCGGCCTCTTCAAAAGCACGGAAGATATCTTCTTCATTTGCCCCGTCAAAAACAGGCGAAGCAATGTGTATGCCCAGAACGCTTGCCGCCCAGCCCAGATGGGTTTCCAAAACCTGTCCGATATTCATACGTGAAGGCACCCCCAGCGGATTGAGCACAATCTCCACCGGCTTGCCATCAGGCATAAAGGGCATATCTTCTTCCGGTAAAATACGGGCGATCACACCTTTGTTACCATGCCGGCCGGCCATTTTATCCCCTTCAGAGATCTTCCGCTTCTGGGCGATATAGACCCGTACCAGCTGGTTAACACCGGGAGAGAGTTCGTCTCCCGCTTCCCGTGAAAAGACCTTAACATCCACGATCATACCGGCCTCGCCATGGGGAACCTTCAAAGAAGTGTCCCGCACTTCCCGTGCCTTCTCCCCAAATATGGCCCGCAACAGCCGCTCCTCAGCTGTAAGCTCCGTCTCCCCCTTGGGCGTAACCTTGCCCACCAGGATATCGCCGGCCCTCACTTCCGCACCGGTACGGATTATTCCCCGCTCATCCAGATCCCTAAGGGCATCCTCACCTACGTTGGGAATATCCCGGGTAATCTCCTCCGGCCCAAGCTTTGTATCCCGTGCTTCCGCCTCATACTCTTCAATATGAATGGAAGTGAATATATCTTCCTTAGTCATCTTTTCGCTAATCAGAATTGCATCCTCATAGTTGTAACCGTGCCAGGGCATAAAAGCAACCAAGACGTTCCGTCCCAGGGCCAGCTCCCCGTTATCGGTACAGGGGCCATCGGCGATGATCTCCCCTTTTACAACCTGCTGACCTTTACGGACAATTGGTTTTTGGTTCATGTAGGTACCCTGATTGGAGCGTTTAAATTTATGGAGCTTGTATATATCCGACCCCTGCCAGGGATAAGTAACAGTTTTCTCCGTGAATACCTCACCGGTCCGACCATGGATCATCTGACTGGGACCGTCTGGATCATCCCCGCGCCTGATAATAATCTGGGAGGATGAAACATGTATTACTTCACCGCCGTTTTCCGCAAGGACCATCACCCCTGAATCAGCGGCGGTTTTATACTCCATCCCCGTCCCTACCAGGGGTGCTTCGCTACGGAGCAGCGGCACTGCCTGACGCTGCATGTTCGAACCCATGAGCGCCCTGTTGGCATCGTCATTCTCCAGAAAAGGAATCAGGGCAGTAGCCACACTGACAAGCTGCTTCGGTGACACATCCATATAATCCACATCGGCAGGTGGTACCAGGAGTGTTTCATGCCGATAACGACAAGTAACCCGCTTCGCCGTGAAGTGGCCTTCTGCATCGAGTGGAGCGTTGGCCTGAGCCACGATAAATTCATCCTCATCATCGGCAGTGAGATAAACGACATCACTGGTGACCACGCCTTTTACTTTATCTACGCGCCGGTACGGAGTCTCTATAAAACCGTATTCATTGATCCGGCCAAAAGTACTCAGCGAACCGATGAGACCGATGTTGGGACCCTCCGGTGTCTCAATGGGGCACATACGGCCATAGTGGGAGTGGTGCACATCGCGCACCTCAAAGCCGGCCCTTTCCCTGCTCAACCCCCCCGGACCGAGGGCGCTGAGACGCCGTTTATGTGTGAGTTCAGCCAGGGGATTGGTCTGATCCATGAACTGGGAAAGCTGGCTGCTACCGAAAAATTCTTTTATTGAAGCAATTACGGGCCTGATATTGATCAGGGCCTGAGGCGTTACAGCTTCCACATCCTGGATAGTCATACGTTCCCGCACTACCCGCTCCATGCGGGAAAGCCCGATACGAAACTGATTTTGTAAAAGCTCCCCAACAGAACGCAAGCGCCGGTTACCCAGGTGATCGATATCATCAATATTGCCAAGACCGTCCATTAAGTTTAATAGGAAACCCACGGTGGCGACGATATCGTCCCGTGTCAACTGTTTGACTTGTAAAGGTACATTACCGTTGCTCAAAACCACACAAGCCTTACCTTCCTTATTAAAAACTTTCAGCCTGCCCGGACGCAGCTCTTCAATTTGTTTGTAAAGAGTGCTGTCAATCATACTCCCCTGAGGAGCGATAACCGTTTTGTTATCGGGATCCACCAGATCTTCGGCCAGGGTACTGAACATGATCCTGCTGCGCAGCGAAAGCTTCTTGTTAATCTTAAAACGACCCACACGGGCAAAGTCATAACGCCGCGGGTCAAAAAAGAGGGATTCAAATAAATTACGGGCATTCTCCACATTAAGGGGCTCACCCGGACGCAACCTTTTGTAAACTTCAATCAGAGCTTCTTCCTGCGTATCATTTTGATCTTTTTCCAGGGTATTTAAGATGCGCGTATCGCCATCAAACAGCTCCATAATCTCACCGGTCGTGGCATAACCGATAGCCCGGAGCAGCACCGTAACAGGTATCTTCCGCGTACGATCCACCTTAACCCAGATAACATCGTTTACATCTGCTTCCAGTTCCAGCCAGGCCCCCCGGTTAGGGATGATTGTGCCCGTAAAAAGAGGCTTGCCGTTAAAAAGCTGGCTACCAAAATAAACCCCCGGCGAACGCACCAACTGACTGACCACTACACGCTCGGCACCATTGATTACAAAAGTGCCGTTTTTGGTCATGCGGGGGAAATCACCCATGAATACTTCCTGTTCTTTTACTTCAAGGGTTTCACGATTTACCAGACGTACCCGGACCTTCAGGGGGACGGCATAGGTGGCATCCCGCTCCTTGCATTCCTCTACCGCATACTTTGGCTCCCCCAGTGAATAATCAATAAACTCCAGGACAAGGTTTTGCGTAAAGTCTTTAATGGGAGAAATATCAACAAATACTTCGCGCAAGCCCTCTTCTAAAAACCAGCGATATGAACTCTTTTGCACTTCAATCAGATCGGGAAGGTCCAAAATTTCATTGATGCGGGCATAAGTTCTTCGCTTTCTTTTCCCCGCGTCAACTTCGTTAAGCATAAAAAAATCACTCTCCCGTCATTATTCTCGTGCAGAGCAAATAAAATGAATTATATATCAACCGAAGATTAAATAATGCCGCATTTTGTTATCTTTTCCATTAAACAAGCCAACTATACTCCATAATTGCGACATTTTGTTCAGCTTAACATTATGGCATGAGGTAAATAAATAATGAGGTGGTTATCTTTACGCATTTTGTAATAATACCACAACCATTCAAAACAGTCAATAAAAAACAAATAATTTTTGTAACCACTCAGGTATAATTTGCAGCGGGGTGCAGGATACCTGTTCAAAACCCCAGTCTCAAGTTAAAGATACAGGGGTTGCCTTTGCCGGTCCGGCAAAGCCTTTTGATCGAGCCTGAACGGTTACTCACAGGTAATCCTGAACCCCTTTGTGCTATTTTCAAGAGCGCTGGGTTGTTACTAATTTTTTATAGGAGCAAAACGGGGCACACTTTTATCAGATGTGTGTCCCGTTTTTTGTAGGAAAGTTGGAATGTTGGAAAGTAGAAAGCAAAGCAAGCCTATCTTAAAAATGCTACTTAACTTCGACGCCTGCTCCGGCTTCAATCAGTTTTGCTTTTACTGCATCTGCCTCTTCCTGGCTCACTTTTTCCTTAACCGGCTTGGGGGCCTCATCCACCAGTGCTTTTGCTTCTTTCAGGCCCAGGCCTGTTAGCTCACGCACAATTTTAATAACCTGGATCTTCTTCTCTCCCGCCGCTGTCAGAATTACGTCAAATTCGGTCTGTTCCTCAGCCGCAGCTTCCTCGACCGCCACCGGGGCAGCAGCGGCGGCTGCAGGTGCGGCTGCAGTAACGCCAAATTCCTCTTCAAAACTCTTAATCAGTTCCGCCAGCTCCAAAACAGTCATGCCTTTAACTATCTCCAGCACTTCCTGTACTTTAGACATTTTTATTCCTCCATTTTGATATTATTTTTAACACCTAAGTTTTTGCCCGTTCTCTTATTCTGATTCCTGACTTCTAACCCTGTTTTTATTCTGCATTTTCCTGCTTTTCCTTTACTGCTTGCAGAGCGTAAACCAGTCCGCGCAAGTTACCCTGCAGCACATTCAACATACCACTGAGGGGAGCCTGGAAACAACCAAGTGTTTTAGCAAGCAATACCTCGCGGGTAGGCAACTGGGAAAGGTGTCTCAAACCCTGCTCATCCAGAATTTGCTTTTCTAAAAGGCCTCCCTTTAAGGAAAGTTGCTCATTCTCCTTGGCAAAGGTTACCAGAAGCTTTACGGGTGTTACCGGGTCGTCATAGCCATAAGCAATGGCAACCGGTCCATCCATGTGGACATTTATTGCTTCAAGTCCCAGTTCCGTAGCCGCAATACGCGTAAGTGTATTTTTAACTACTTTGTATTTGACTCCTTCGACCTGTAAACTACGCCGCAACTTGTTCATCTGGGCCACCGTTAACCCGCGAAAATCGGTCAAAACGATAATCTTCGCCTGACTTAGATCTTCTTTCAGCAATTCCACTTTCTTTTCTTTTTGTCGGCGGTTACCCAACATCTCACCCCCTTACAATCAAATAAATAAACCTCCCCGCATTTAAGGTCGGGGAGGCTTTAAGCGAATAAATAACGCCTTCCGTATATCCTTCAAAAGAATATACGGGGAAAATTACAGCCTCCTTGTTACCTCGGCAGGCGGCTAAAGCCATTATGCACATGGCACCTGCTGTCTGCGGTACAAAGACAGTCCAAAGTCCAAGATTCTGATTCGTCTAAAGTCCGAGAGTTTCGTTATTGACATTTGACTTTCGACTTTTGACTTTTGACATTCTTTTATGTTTTGCCCAGAGTGGCGGCCTTCTGAGAACTAATCTTAATTCCCGGGCCCATGGTTGGGCTGATCGTGATATTTCTCAGATACTGTCCTTTTGCTGCTGCCGGCTTTGCTTTAATCAGGACCTCAATTACAGTATAAAAGTTACCCAGTAACTGTTCTTCACTAAAAGATATTTTTCCAAGGGGAACGTGAATATTGCCCGCCTTATCAGTACGGTATTCCACTTTCCCAGCCTTTATCTCGGCGATAGCCCGTGCGAGATCAAATGTCACCGTTCCTGTTTTTGGGTTGGGCATGAGTCCGCGGGGGCCTAGAACACGCCCCAACTTGCCTACTATACCCATTACATCCGGTGCAGCCACAGCAACATCGAAATCAAGCCAACCGGCCTGGATCTTTTCGGCCAGATCTTCCGCTCCCACAAAGTCCGCTCCCGCTTCTTCTGCTTCCCTCATTTTCTCACCTTTGGCAAAAACAATCACGCGCATACTTTTACCTGTGCCATGGGGCAACACAGTAGCACCCCGCACCTGCTGGTCGGCATGCTTGGGATTAACCCCCAACTTAACAGCCAACTCCACTGTCTCATCAAAAGAAGCACCCGCAATCTCCTTAACCAAATGGATCGCTTCTGCCGGTTCATAATGATTGTTGCGATCTATTTGCTTTCGCGCCTCTAAATACTTTTTTCCCTGCTTAGCCATTGTCTGATTTTAACCTCCTCGTGGTACAAGCGAAAACAATTACTTTCTCCCACAGTCTATTTGTTCACTTACCTTCCACAACCACACCCATGCTGCGTGCCGTTCCCTCAACAATTCTTGCTGCTGCCTCAATGTCAGTGGTGTTAAGGTCTTCCATTTTTAGTTTTGCAATCTCCCGCACCTTATCCCGCGAAATGGTAGCCACCTTATTTTTATTCGGTTCTCCCGACCCTTTGTCAATCGCCAGTTCTTTTTTAAGCAGCACAGCCGCAGGCGGTGTTTTTGTAACAAAGGTAAAGGAACGATCCTCGTAAACAGTTAACTCCACTGGAATAATCAAGCCGCCTTCGGCAGCTGTCTTTTCGTTAAATTCCTTGCAAAATGCCATAATATTGACACCATGCTGTCCCAGTGCCGGTCCGACCGGCGGGGCAGGCGTCGCTTTACCGGCAGGAATCTGCAATTTCACCAAACCGATAATTTTCTTTTTTCTTGCCATTTCCCGCACCTCCTCTCTGCAAGGTAGGGGGCAGTCTTTATGCCACCTTGGTCTATAGTTTTTCCACTTGGTCGAAATTAAGCTCCACCGGGGTCTCCCGTCCAAAAAGGGAGACGCTTAGCTTTAATTTGCCCCGTTCCGGGTTAATCTCCTCTATGGAACCGATAAAATTGTTAAATGGCCCGCTAACCACCCGTACCTGTTCATGCACAAGCAGGTTGATCTTCGGCTTGGCATCCGTCAACCCCATCTGTCGCAAAATATTATTTATTTCAGCTTCGCTTAACGGGATCGGACGTGAACCGGAGCCGACGAAACCGGTGACACCAGGAGTATTACGCACAACAAACCAGGAGTCATCTTCCATAATCATCTCAACAAGCACATAACCGGGGAAAACCTTACGCATGATTGTGCGGCGCTGACCATTCTTTGTTTCTATCTCTTTTTCCATAGGCACGAGAACACGGAAGATCTTATCTTTCATCTCCATGGACTCAACCCGCTTTTCAAGATTGGTCATAACCTTGTTCTCGTAACCAGCATATGTGTGGATAACGTACCAGCCTTTGTCGGACATGATCGGTAGGAGGAAGCTAAAATCCGCTTCCCGCTTCTCCTCCTTTTTATCACCTTAGGATCAATTTAATATAAAGCGTAGCAAAGAAGTAAACCCGCTATCTAATATCCAGAAAAAAACACCGATAATTAAAATGGCAATAAGAACAACACCGGTAAAGACAGTAAGTTCCCGCCTGGTAGGCCAGTGCACCTTTTTCATTTCTATTCTAATATCGTGAAAATAGCGCTGCATTTTTCTTACATACGGGATCATCTTATACTTCCCTTCCATAACAAATGTCCTGTCCTGCTACGCGGTTAATTACTTGGTCTCTTTATGAAGGGTGTGTGCATCACATCGGGGACAGTATTTCTTTAATTCCACACGGTCGGGATCGTTTTTTTTGTTTTTTTTACTGGAGTAATTTCTTTCCTTACAATCCGCACAGGCCAGAATCACCTTTACACGCATGCCTTGTACACTTCCTTTTCCTTCTAAATTGCCACGAAATTTAATTTAACACAGTTTGTTGTTTGTGTCAATATAAACAAGCGGGGCCTGAGCTGAGGGATAAGGACATAAAGATTATTCTTACCGCTCGCTGTCATAATTATACTCAAAACCTCAAGCAACTTATCCCCGGAGTTATGCGTGACTTACATGGCAACAAGCCAGAACTTATCGCCCTGGCTTGTGGGCTGCTTTTTCCTAAAATGTGGGTGTTACCTAAATTGATTTACTCAATAATCGAAGTAACAACGCCGGCACCTACAGTGCGGCCGCCTTCCCGGATGGCGAAGCGCAAGCCTTCTTCGGTGGCGATAGGCGTAATCAGCTCGATAATCATGTTCACGTTGTCACCAGGCATTACCATTTCCACGCCTTCGGGCA
>SKTJ01000310.1 GCA_007122565.1 Syntrophomonadaceae bacterium
AAAAAAAAGAAAAATCGCCGTTTCCATGATATTCAGGCCCAGCAGTTTTTTAATTAGATTGTTATGGGTTAACATAGTATGAAAGCCGATGATAAATAAAACAATGGCCGTTAAATAGTAAAAGTTGTCTCCAAGTCTAAATATCATTTCCATGCTCATCAACCTCTGCACTTAAATTATAGTAAAGAGTTATCATTGTGGAGGCAACCTTGATCCCGATACCGAAAGACAACAGTACAATGATGCCGCTGCTGAAAAACTGCCCCGGTGTACCCAGGTAAAAACCGGCAGCTTTATTGGCCAGAAAATTAGCACCAAGTAGTATACCAAACAGTCCCACCAGAATGAACCAAAGTCCGCCACCGCTCTCCATCAACTGGGAAACCCCGGAAGCAATGCGCCGTGATGCCGTTTCCCGCCCGAAAGAAAGGGCATAAAGGATAATACTCGCCGCCACCACAGCTCCTCCGGCGAAACCACCGCCGGGGGAAAGATGCCCGTAAAATATGAGGTATACCCCATAGAGCTGCACAAAGGGAACCATAAACCGGCACACTGAATGGGTAACCAGGTCATCCATTTGGAACCATCCTTCCTTTCTATTGCTTACGTCGCTGCGCCCCCAGGCTGGCCAGTACGGAGGCAATTGCAGTAAAGAGCACTGTGGCCTCACCCAGGGTATCAAAGGCACGGAAGTCCATAATAATAGCAGCTACAGCATTAATCGACCCCGTCTCCGGCACAGTCCCCGTAATATAACGCCTTGCAACGTGATTGTAGGCAGGGGCATCAATCGAACCAAAAAGGGGCATTTCGGATACGGCCACAACCAAGGTAAACCCAATAATAAAGAGCACGAAGAGGATAAGCAAATTACGTATCTGTCCACCTGGCGTATAGAAAAATGTATATGCCACTAATAGTAAAACAGCAACAACTATAAGAGGGTTAATTTCCACACGCATCGTCTCCTTTTTATATTAGGAAAAAAATTCACTCTGTACGCTGTGTCCTGCTAATGGCTGCAATAAATAAAAAGGTGGTTACCCCTGCACCAAGTGCCGCTTCCGTGATGGCAACATCGGGGGATCCTAACATCTGCCAGATAATAGCCATTACCAGACTGTATGCAGCAAAGAGTATTACTGCACTGAGCAGATCCCGGATTCGTGCCACCGCTACAGCGCAAACAATGAGAAACAGAAGAAGCAGGATATCAAGAATCGTAATCATTCTTTATGTTCATCCTTTCTTCCTTGGGTAAAATTCATTTCAAAGCTTCCTTTTACCTGAGGAATACCACTGAGCAGGGAAGCTCTGGCGATCACATGGGCAGCCGTGGGATTGGTAATCCACAAAAGGAGAACAATGAGTACCAGTTTTATCGCAACAAACGTGGTTCCCTGCATGGCCAGGCCGATGAGAATAAGGCCTGCCCCCAGCGTATCGCACTTTGTAGTAGCATGCAAGCGGCAATAAACATCAGGAAAACGTAACAACCCCGCCACTCCCACTGCAAAGAAAAATACTCCCGCAAATATAAAAAATGTTGAAATATAGCTTACTATCAATATACTCCAACCTCCATTATCCCAACTATAACTCCTACCGACTCCCGACTCCTATCCCTACCTCTACCTCTTTTCTCCCGACTCCTGACTCCTGTCTTTTCTATCTCCTATCTTCTATCCTCTATCTTCTATATCTTCTCTCCTGACTACTGAATTCTATCTCTTTTACTCCCGACTCCTGACTCCTGACTCCTATTTCTTTTCTCCTGACTACTGACTCCTGACTACTGAATTCTATCTCTTTTACTATTCCAGCGTTCCCCTCTCCAGGTAACGGGCCACCCCCAGTGTCATTACAAAAGCAATCAGAGCGTAAATAAGGGCCACATCCAGGAAATACTCCTGGCCTGAAATGAAGGAAACCAGGGCAATCAGCACCATCGTTTTCGTGCCAATAACGTTAATAGCCACAACCCGATCCGCCGCTGTTGGGCCAAGGGCAGCTCGCAGCAGGCACAGAAACGTCAAAATCAGTAATAATATCGCAGCCACGTTATTGATATTTGTCACTTCAGTTTTCCTCCTGCTCCTTTTCAGTAGCTGCCAACTCTGCAGCCAGTGGCCAATTAACCACCGCGCGGGCATTTTCTTTGGTCAGAGCATGTACCACAATTTCACCTTCATCCACCAGTACAGTCAGGGTGCCGGGGGTGAGAGTTATGGAATTGGCCAGCAGCGCCTTGTTCAGGTCTTTTTTCAGCGAAAGGGGGAAGCGGACCATACCGGGGGAAATGGGCAAGGCAGGGTGCATCACCAGGTATGCCACCTGTAGGCTTGCCATAACAATTGCACCAATAAGGTGTAAGCCGTATCGCATAAAAAGAATCATGGTACGCCCATCAAGCAGGGGGCGTTCATCCCGTTTAAACAAAAGGTCGTGGTTAAAACGGGTAATCAGAAGGGCCAGCACCGCTCCCAGCAGCAATCCCTGATAGTGATAGGATGCACTAATAGCAATCCAAAAAAGCCACAAAGTAAGAGCCATAAACCAAAATGTCTTTTTCTCCTTAAATACCTTCACGGCTAATCCTCCCGGCGGAAGTGCCCACTTTTGCCTCCCATTTTTTCGAGCAGACACAAACTGCTGATCTCCATCTCCCGATCCACTGCTTTACACATATCATAGACCGTCAGAGCAGTTACAGCAGCAGCTGTGAGTGCTTCCATCTCCACTCCCGTCTGACCATTTACCTTCACTGTGGCCTCAATGGCAATAGAGTTTTCCCTGTCATCAAAGTGGAAACTAATATCAACACCCGTCAGAAGCAGGGGATGACACATGGGGATAAGGGATGGGGTTTTTTTGGCGGCCATAATCCCGGCCACCTGCGCCACTGCCAGGACATCGCCCTTGGCCATCTTTCCCTCCCGGATCAGCTGCAGCGTTTCCTCCTTCATAAAAACGGTAGCACCGGCCGTGGCTTGCCTGGTGGTGTTATCCTTGCCGCTTACATCCACCATGCGCGCCCGGCCTTCTTTATTGAAATGGGTTAGCTCTTTTTCGCTCACAGGCAATCCCCCTTTTGGGTGATTGTTTAAAGTTCTCTTTGCGTCATCAAAATCCTGCTTTAAAAATAAATTGACATTAATGTATTTAACTACCCGACTTGCGACAGGGGACGGTTCTCTCTGTCGCATTTTTTGTTTTCCACAACACAATCCTCATTCACGGGCGGCTGTGGGCAGCCGCCCCTACGTTCAAGAAACAAGAAGCAAGAAAGGCGAAAGAAAAATCACAGGCACCTGTGGTGGCGGCACCAGTTAAATGATGAATATCAGGAATACACCGCTTGATTTTGGACTTTCGACTTTTGACATTTGACTTTCGACTGTCTTTTATTATAACAATCATTTATGGTAAAAGAAACACCCTTACCCCAACCAAAAAAACCGACAGGTTTTCTGCCGGTTTTTTTATAAGTCATGTAGAGTGCCTATGCGTGGTGAACTTTTACCACATCTTTTATAATCATGCGCTTACAAACTTCCACGCACTTGCCGCAATCGTCACACTTACTGCTATCAATCACTGCCAGAAATTCTTCCACAACTATGGCATCCTGGGTACAGGCCTTGACACAGGCTTTATCCCCGAGGCAACCCACCTCGCAAACCTGGCGCACTACCTTCCCCTTGTCTTTGGAGTTGCAGGGAACATATTTGCCCCTACGATCCGCATTAACAATACGAATAATGCTCCGCGGGCAGGCTTTCACACAGATACCGCATCCGGTGCAGCGCTCCAGGTCAACTAGGGGCAACCCGTTAGCGCCCATATGGAGAGCATCAAATGGACAGCAGTCTGCACAGGTGCCCAGCCCCAGACAACCGTGGGTGCAGGCCTTGAAGCCACCGCTGTATGCCATAGCCGCCTTGCAATCCCTGACGCCATGGTATTCAAACTTGTCCGGAGCCACATCCCGGGTCCCCAGGCAGTAAACCTCCGCAACCTTTTTCGCTTCGGAGGCAACAGAATCCACACCCATGACCTCACATATACTGTCGCATGCATCTTTGCCACCAGGCACACAACTGCTTACATCAACCTTACCACCCACAATATTTTCCGCGAAACTAATGCAACCGGGGAAACCACAGGCGCCGCAGTTAGCTCCCGGCAACAGGTCACATATCGTTTCCACACGGGCATCTTCCTCAACGGCAAAGCGGTTAGCGGCGAAGGCCAACAGGCCTCCGAACACCAGTCCCATACTACCAATTACTAAAAGGGCCGTCAATAGATCCATATCTAACCTCCTATAAGCTCATAATGCCGGTGAACCCCATAAAGGACAGGGACAGGATCCCCGCCGTTACCAGAGTAACTGCTGCTCCCTGCAACACGCCGGGCATATTCACCAGATCCAACCGTTCCCGGATACCGGCCATGATGACCAGAGCAAGAGTAAAACCGATTGCCGCTGCAATGGCATATACAATCGTCTGGACAATATTATGATCCATCTGGATGTTAAGTAAGGCCACACCCAGGATGGCACAGTTGGTCGTAATCAAGGGTAGATAAATCCCCAGGGCCCGGAAGAGTGTTGGATTGTTCTTTTTCATTACAATTTCCACCAACTGCACCAGGGACGCGATGACCAGAATGAACGCGATCGTCCTAAGGTATACCAGGTCCATGGGAACCAGGATATAATTGAATATGAACCAGGTAACGATGGCTGCCAGCGTCATCACAAAGACAACGGCCATCCCCATGCCCAATGATGTCTCAATCCGCTTGGAAACTCCCAGATATGGACAGACACCCAAAAACTGGTTTAAAACAATATTGTTAGCCAGGATGGCCACGAAAATGATTGCCGCCAGGTTTAGTTCCATGGTTGAACCTCCTTTTCTTCACAGATTTGCCCTACTCGATTCCCATTTTCTTAAAGGTATAGTTAAACAGGGCCAACAAAATACCCAGGGCGATAAACGCCCCCGGTGGTGATGCAAACAGAGCCATGGGTTCAAACGATGTTCCCATAATATCAGCCCCAAATA
>SKTJ01000239.1 GCA_007122565.1 Syntrophomonadaceae bacterium
CATCCAGAAGGGATCCGAGAGCACTGTACCCCGAACCAACGCCGCGTTGGCCCTGTTGGTGCTGGGGGAACTGGAGGAAGCGGAGAGATTTATGAGGGAAGCCATAACGTAACATCTGTGGTGGACAGGCTTAATGCTATCAATGCTGAAATCACCTCCCTGCATGAGATTGACCCAAAATTAAATACATTTACCATAGTGCTGGAGGAAGTTATTACGGGCCTTTCGGAACTCGGTCACGAAATTTATGCCTACCGGGACAGTCTGGCTTTTTCCCCGGAGGAAAGGGATGGAATCGAAGATCGCCTGGAAGTATACCGGCGCATCAAGAAAAAATATGGTACCACTGTGACTGAAGTGAATGCTTTTGCGGAAAAATGCGCGCAGGAAGTGGAAATTATTGAAAATAGTGCAACGGAAGCGTTGCTGCTGGAAAAAGAGGAAGTAATACAGCTTCAGAAAATGGAAGAGCAAGCAGCGCAACTGGGATCTTTGCGGAAAAAAGCAGCTTCCCTGCTGGAACAGGAAATAATTACAGCATTAAAAGAGCTGAGCATGCAGGATGCCCGCTTTACTGTCACTTTTAATCAGCGGGAAAAGCCGGACCGTACTGGTAATGATGAGGTGGAGTTTTTGTTCTCCTCCAACCGCGGTGAACCGGTAAAGCCACTGGCCCGCATCATCTCCGCCGGGGAAATGGCCCGTGTGATGTTGGCGGTAAAGAGTATTCTTGCTGCTCAGGACCGCATTCCCACAATGATCTTTGATGAGATAGACAGCGGGGTGGGAGGCATAACAGTACAAAAGGTTGCAGAGAAGATGGCGCGCCTTGGCTTAAACCATCAGGTTATCTGTGTAACACACAGTTCCCAGATTGCCAGCGCAGCCAATCATCATTATTTTATTTTTAAAGAAATAAGCGGTGAACGAACCTGCACACGGGTCCGCTATTTGGATCATAATGCGAGGATAACAGAGGTGGCTCGTTTGCTCGATGGCCGCAGCGATGATGTTGTGTCCAGGCAGCATGCGGCGGAACTACTTGAAATAAGAAAAATAAAAGACTAACAATAAAAGAACATAATTCATAACGAAACCAGGATCCGGGGTTTAAAAAACCTAAAATTTGGGATAGGAAATTCACAATAAAAAGATAAAAGACCACAGTATAAAAGAAAAAGTACTTGTTTTACACTGTTTCCCTAATTTGAAGGGAAATTTTTTGTTATTAATACCAAATAAAACTTTGCTCTTTATGTAAACTCGAAGCATAAAAAAACCTCTCACAGGCAAATTAAAATTGTTCAAAGCGAAAAAGTGTGGGAGGAAAATATGATGAAGAGAAAAGTAGGTATAGCAATAACTGTTTTACTTTTGCTTCTTTCAATATCAATGCCTCTGAACATCAGGAGCAAACTGAGCCATGATATCCGCCTTTTTGAAGGTCAGGAACATATGCTGTCTTTACAATTACCCATAAATCTTTATATCAGGGCCGATAAGGCGGGGATAGTGAAACTTAACGGATCACCAACACTTGATGATGAGTACAATCGCCTTTTGCTGCGCAATGACCTCGCCCTTACAGGATTAACCAGTGGCATTGTTAATCTGGAGTTTAGTCTTTTTAATGGGTTGATTCCCATTCGCCATCTAACAGTGAATGTTTTGCCGGAAAAAGAAGTTATTGCCGGTGGTCATTCCATTGGCATAAAACTCCATGAAGACGGAGTTATTGTGGCTGGATATTTTTACCTTAAACAAGAACATAGCGATGATTATTTTTCTCCTGCTGAAGCGGCTGGTATTAAGGTCGGTGATATTATTCTCTCCCTGAACGATTATGTATTAAAAGATATAGACAGGGCTGCATCCATAATAAAACGGGAAGCTACCCAGGGTCCTTTAGAGCTCATGGTTAAGCGAAAGGGAGAAACATTCAACCTTTCCCTTGAGCCCCATTTGTGCGCAGAAGCGCACGAATACCGTATTGGTCTATATATCCGGGATACGGCCGCAGGTGTGGGAACACTTACCTTTTATGATCCGGATAGCCGTTATTACGGTGCATTGGGGCACGTAATAACGGATATAGATACTAATCATGCACTGGAGATTAACGAAGGTGTTATTGTCCAGGCTGATGTTGTAAATATAAAAATGGCACAACGTGGCCAACCGGGAGAGAAGGCGGGGATTTTTCGGGAAGGACAAAATATTTTGGGGACAATTGAAAAAAATACAGTCAGCGGAATCTATGGTCAGATAGAAGATATAGGTACTTATGACACGCCCTATGCCGAACCACTCTCTGTAGCGTTGGCACATCAGGTGGAAAATGGCCCGGCGGAGATGCTAACGGTGCTTGAAGGAAACAGAATTGAAAGCTTCATGGTTCAAATTGAAAGGGTAAGCAATCAAAACAGGGCGGGTGATAAGGGAATGATTATCCGCATAGTAGATGAACATTTGCTGGAGGTTACCGGAGGCATCGTCCAGGGTATGAGCGGCAGTCCAATCATCCAAAATGGTCGTATTGTGGGAGCAGTAACCCATGTGTTTGTAAACGATCCGTCACGTGGATATGCTATTTATGCGGAGTGGATGCTTCATGAAAGCGGTGTTTTCCCATCATCCTAACTGATGTAAATAATAACCATAAAAGACACACAAAAAAAAAGGCAAGAATTCACGAAAAACACAAGATATTTTAGTTCAACTTTGTAAACAAAATATTAATATAAAAAAATAAAATATTTTTTTGGAAAAGAAGGAGAATTCTACCTCTAATGTCGAATAATATTATAATTAACTTATTAATGGTATTCTAAATAATATTAAGGAGGTAAAAATATGTTGAAAGTGCTGGTAGCGGATGATAATAGGGAGTTTAATGAGCTTGTAACGGAGTACCTGAACAGAGAAACAGATATTGAGGTGGTGGGTAATGCGTATAATGGCCGTGATGTACTTGAACTGCTTCCAGATGTGATGCCTGACATCATTCTACTTGATATTATTATGCCGCATATGGATGGAATCAGCGTTCTGGAAGAAATGAATAAAATTGAGCTGCCATGTCATCCCCGGATAGTTATGCTTACAGCATTTGGTCATGAAAATATTACACAGCGAGCTGTTGAGTTAGGAGCCTCTTATTACATACTAAAACCTTTTAAACTTGAAATTCTGGCGGATCGGCTTCGCCAACTCGGTCGGGATATGATGCCCGAAAGAGAACATACATCATCTCTTATTAAAAAAAGTGTTCCGGTTAAAAAGAGTGATGATAATTATATCGAAGAAATAACCGAGATTATACATGAAATAGGTATACCAGCCCATATAAAAGGGTATCTTTATCTACGTGATGCCATATCCATGGTGGTAGAGGAGATCGAATTGCTTGGCTCCGTAACTAAGATACTCTATCCCCGTATTGCTCAAAAATTTGAGACCACTCCCAGTCGGGTAGAGCGGGCAATCCGGCATGCCATTGAGGTTGCATGGTCACGCAATAATATAGATACAATTAAGAAATTTTTTGGCTATACGATTAATACGGAAAAGGGTAAACCCACTAATTCTGAGTTTATCGCCCTTGTGGCTGATCGTATTCGTCTTAAAAATAAAAAGTATGAATATAAAGTACTGTAAGACAGAATTAACCAACAAAACACAATAAAACAAAATAAAATTATTACCAGAATAAAGAAACGTCATTTTGGGATGGCGTTTCTTTTTATTTATATTTATAATATTTCACCAACTTAAGCATACTAAGGGGTAGACTGATACTAATTTTACGGTTAAATTTTGGAAATGGGTGCGAAATGCAAAACAATGTTTTAAAGGGAGTTGTCAAAAAAGATAAAAGAACTAAAAATCTGTGCAAAAGGCTTTGTCCCCATGATATCGCACTGGTAGCCCATGAAAATCTTGATGCCGTAGCTGCACAGGAGTTAGCGGAGAAAAAAATTAAAGCTGTTCTCAATGTTTGTGATAGTTTCAATGGGGAATACCCTGTTTTAGGGGCACAGATCTTGATAAATGAAGGCATTTTACTTCTCGATAATATTGGTATGGAGATTTTCGATTTGATTGAGGAAGGTAATTTTATTGAAATTCGCAGGAATGCCATTACTTGTGGCGGCACGATACTGGGAAGAGGAAGATTGATTACAGAGCAGCTTGTGCAGGATAACATGCTGCTGGCGGAACAGAACCTGCAAAGTCAATTAGATCTTTTTGTAGAGAATACCCTTGAATACGCTCGCCGGGAAAAAAGCCTGCTTCTGGGAACACTTGCCCTGCCCAATATTAAAACAAAAATGGTGGGGAGACATGTCCTGGTTGTGGTGCGGGGGAAAAATTACAAGCAGGATCTACGGACTATTCAGGCATATATCCGGGAAGTAAGGCCTGTGCTTATTGGTGTTGATGGCGGTGCAGATGCCCTTTGTGCCATGAAACTGACCCCTGACCTGGTGATTGGCGATATGGACAGTATCGGGGACACTACACTAAAAAAAGCGGGTGAAATCATTGTTCATGCCTATGCAGACGGTAGTGCCCCGGGTCTCGCCCGTGTTTCTAAATTGGGCTTAAAAGCGAAAATAGCACCTGTTCCGGGAACCAGTGAGGATTTAGCCCTTTTGATGGCCTACGAAAATAAAGCTCTTTTGATAGTTGTTGTAGGGGCGCATTCCAATATGACAGATTTCCTGGAAAAAGGAAGAAAGGGAATGTCCTCGACATTTTTGGTACGACTAAGAGTAGGAGAGAGGCTTGTGGATGCCCGAGGGCTTACCCATCTTTACCGCAGTAAAATAAAATGGCATTATCTCTCGGCGTTACTTGCCGCTGCTCTTTTTCCCATTTTCATAATTTCTGCTGTTTCACCGCTGGCCCGTCATTTCTTTTACCTTTTATCCTGGAAATTCAGCATTTATTAAAACAGTAACAAGGAGGCTGTTAAAATAGACCAGCAAAACCATCTTTTATCATTAATAGCTGTTTTTATGGCACTCGGTATCGGTATTCTGA
>SKTJ01000232.1 GCA_007122565.1 Syntrophomonadaceae bacterium
GCGGCCGATTATGCCCGGGCTGCGTGGGAAGATACGCTCTTTCCCCTGGGAGTAGTAAAGTACTTTTCCGTTTTCATCAACGAAGGTAATTTCCACCGGAAGGTTGTTAAGGGCCATATTAATCTGTTCTGTAGTAAGATAACCCGTATCAAGTTTGATGGATTCACCATTCTGTGCCTCTGGGGTGTGCTTGATCGTCTCTACAGGCGCCCATGCGTCGCCTGGAGTTATAATCGTATAACCAATTTCAACTCCCCCATTTTTTACTTCCTGCCATTCCGCTTCATTTAAAGTATCCAATGCCATGGGAAAAAGAATTTTTTCTTCTTTGTAGATCATATCCCCCACAGCCTGTAGCAGCGCGTTGATACCGGAGCGGGTTGCTTCCCCATCTTTGGTTTTTACGTTTTCAAAAGCTTTTTTTAACATGGTGCGGATCTCATCATGGTGTGACCACATAACGTTCGACGGACCTGTGATCCCGTGTTTTTCAAGATAAGGAAAGAGCTGGTTTTCTTTACGGAGGTAATGTTTCTTTATTTCTGAGAGGGCTTGCAGTGCCCTGTAAATTTTTTCCCACTGTTCTTCATTTTTTCCGTCAAGCCCGGGAAGCATCGCTTCGATCTCCTGTTTGACTTTTTGGATAGCCTCGTTTTCCAGAAGAAAAGTGTGAACAGGGTGACCCGCCATAATTTGCGGTTGTTCCCGTTGGTCCAGGGAATCTTTAAGTAAAGATACGTGGACGTCACATAAGCGTTTTATCCATCTACAGGCATTCCTTCTTTAATTAGCCCTTCTTCCATTTCCGCAATTTCCGAAGGGTCTACGCCCTGGATTAATTCGGCAAAGCGTTTTTTTAATACAGCTACCTCTTCCCCGCTATGCAAATCTTTGATAATCCCTTTAAGATTTTTTACCCTTTCTTCACGGCTGTTTAAAAGTTCGCTCATGGGATGATCCCCCTTGTTTTTTCTTTACTAACTCTTCTCACTCCTAAGCAGTAAATAGTATTTTATTATTGGGTCCGATATATCCATTTCAGCAGTTGGATTATAAAATATCTCCATTAAATGCCTAATTTTTCCATTTTACAAACAGGTAAAGCGGCTTCTTTGTTGAATATTAATATTTATTGTTTTGATTAAATAAAAGGTCTGGCGCGGAAGGAGGGAGACTGTGCTGTGCTTTCCCCTGGACGTAAGTTGCACTTGGTTGCCGGCAGACCTCAGGTCTTGTGTTGACAGAGCAGCAGCTTGTGAGTTCGCTAATAAGTTAAGTACATTTCCCCTGTTGCCGGGTTAGTACTTTTTTTAAAGTTGTAGACATCCAATTTCCCATCATTTTTTAACAACTCAACTGCGGCAGGAATCATTTCATAATGATTCCTGTATTCAAAGAAAGGCCTGACAAGAAGGTATTTAATCTTTTTCATACCGTATTATATTGATGTTTATGGCTAATGTGTTCATGGAAATGGATTAAATCGATTTAAAATACACAAATTAAGACCGACACTAAAACATTGCAAGATGCTCTTGCGAAAAGAATATGTTATTAAATCTAAACTCTGGGGAAGGAAATGGATATGAAAAAATCAACTTTTATATTTTTAGCCTTAGCGATTATTGTAGGGGTTATGCTCTTTAACCGCTACGGCAGAGGAGAATCCTGACAACCGATTGCCCCTATTTAAAATGAAGCGCCGACCCGGTAATGGAGAGGGAGGCCTCCCAGACGGCTTCACTCAAAGTGGGGTGGGGATGGATCAAATCTGACAGGTCAGAAACCTTAACCCCCTGGGATACAGCCAGGGTGCCTTCCTGGATCAGGTCGGAGGCATGGGCACCCAGGATATGGACACCGAGCACCACGCCGTTTGCTGCGTCGCTCACCAGTTTGACCAGGCCGTCCGCTTCGCCCTGGGTAACCGCTTTCCCATTGGCGGAAAAGGGAAACTTGCCGATTTTTACGGTGTAACCTTTCTCCCTGGCCTCCTCTTCCGTCAGGCCGACACTGGCCAATTCGGGATTGGTAAAAAGGCACACCGGCACAATATCACCATGAAAGCCACTTTTTTGGCCCGCCGCGTTTTGCGCAGCCACCAAACCCTGGTGCGTGGCCACATGGGCCAGGAAATAACCGGGGGTTGTCACATCGCCCACCGCATAGACGCCGGCTATGTTTGTTTCCATATATTCATTTACCCCTATACCCCGGGGGCTGTACTTTAGAGCCAAACCGTCTAAGTCCTGGTTGCCGAAACATGCTCTGCGCCCGATGGAGAGGAGCACTTTATCTGCAGCGATGCTTTCTGTGCCCTTGTTTGTTTGGGCTGTGAGGGACAGGCCCCCGGCAGCCGCCTGCTCAATCTCCTGCAGGGGAGTATTCATTTTAATCTCAATGCCCTGCCTGCGCAGGAAAACAGAAAGCCTGCGCACCATTTCCAGATCCATTCTGCGTAAGAGACGCTCACTGCGATGCACGATTGTTACAGCAGAGCCGAAAGAAGCAAAGATGGAAGCCATCTCCAGGGCGACAACGCCTCCCCCGATCACAGCTAAGTTGGGGGGGACTTCTGCCAGGGCGAGGGCTTCCCTGGAGGTAATAACACCGGGCAGTGTCAGGCCGGGCAGGGACGGCATTATTTCTTCACTGCCCGTGGCAAGGACGAGTTTTTCTGTGGTCACGTGCCGCGTTGCCCCATCGTTTAGTTGCACCACCAGCCGGGAAGGGGATTCGGACCGGGCATGGCCATGCCACACATCCACGGCGGCACCTTTAAGCAGCTTTCCCAAACCATCGGTTAACTGTTTAACAACAGCACCTTTTCTGGCTTGGATCTTTTGAAAAGAAAAGCCCACCGGCCCCGTGGTAAATCCATATTCATCGGCCTTCTTTATTTTCTGGTAGATGGAGGCGGTATTTGTGAGCACCTTGGTAGGGATACAGCCGTGATTGAGGCATGTGCCTCCCAGGGCTTCTTTTTCAATCAGCAATGTTTTAAGGCCCAGTGCTGCTCCCCTTAACGCTGTTGTATACCCACCCGGGCCGCCTCCGATAATCGTTAACTGGTAATGGTGAGCTTCCATTTGCCTTGCCCCTTTACATTTTAAATTTGTAACTGTCCGAAAATGCAGTTAGCTAGGTGGTCCGCCCGCGAATATGCTTCATATGTTGCTACTTTCATATCCCTTGATCCCATTGAACAAGGACATTACCTTCCAACTTTCCAACCTACCAACCTTCCAACTTTTATTTATGTAACCGAAATCTCCGTATCGAAAACTTTGGAAAAACCCCTGAAAAGAGCGGCAGCCAGATCGTCTGCAGAGACCATATATCCCAAATCGTGCAGGCCTGCCCCTTTCTTTTTTAATCTTGTTAGGTATGCTGCCACTTTTTTTTCCGAACCGGACAGCTTGAGAATCTTTTCGTATAGCTCCAGGGGTAATTCCAGTAAAATAGAGCCGTGCTGCAACAGCACGCCATGGCGGCGCAGCTGGGCACTTCCCACTACTTTCTTCCCCTGGACCTGGACCTCGTAAGCTGACGGAGCATCGAAACAGGAACCGGGCACAAGCTTTTGCTCTCTTCTTTTTCCTGAAGCAAGAGTCGGGGTTATGTCCAGTAACCGGAAAGCATCCATAATACCGCGGCTTAGAAATTTGTATGAATCCAGCACGCCAGGCGGGATCTTGGGATGGGCCTCCGGCACAATAATACTGTAGGTCAATTCCCTGTAATGAAGCACAGCACGCCCCCCGGTGGGCCGTCTGACCACGTCAATCCCAAGGCGGCGGCAGGCTTCCCGGTCCACCACTGCTTCTTCTTTCTGGAAATAACCGAGGGACAAAGCCGGCGGAGACCAGCGGTAAAGGCGCAGCGTGGCAGGAGAATCCCCGGCGGATACTGCCTGCATAAGCTCCAGGTCCTTCTCCATGTTAGTCTTTCCGGGAAGGGGTGGATCATAAATGCCCAGCCAATTTTCTGCCATGAGAAGCCTCCTTCCCTTCATTGCCGCTGACACATTGAATAGCCTCTTTTACCTCTGTTCCGGTGAGGGGACGTGGATAATTGTACATCACTCCCCCCGGCCTTTCATTATAATAAGGGCGGTTGCAATCGGGACAGCCACTGGTTTGAAAGGCTGTGCCGTCCCGGAGATATTCCCGTAAAAGGGTGCCTGATAAGCCAAAAGACTGGATACGGCCGTCTTGGAAGCGCATTGCTGAACAGGTGACAAGCTGCTTTTGCAGCAGGAAATGGGCTGCCTGGATACGGCGATAGGTTCCCAATTGGGGAGCAGGGTGGGCAACAAGGGCTGTTCCCTTTAAAGGAGTAAAGGCAAAAAGGGCCACCCTAATGCCGGCTTGCAAAAGTTTCTCCATTAAGGTAACGCACTCCTCTTCCGTTTCCATAAGTCCCACAATAATGTGGGTGCTCATGCGGCCGGGCCATAAACGGGCACAATTAAGCAACAGATCGGAGCGCCGCTGCAGGCTGCCTTTTTTAAAACGGGTATAGGCCAGCGGGTTAACAGCATCGAGAGCGATACTCACCCGTTCCACGCCTGCCTCAAATAACTGCGCCACATCTGCCTCCGATTCCACCCATGTGGAAACACACAGGGGAAGAGTGGAAACAACTTTAACCTCCTTAATAAACTGCAGCAGTTCTGCATTGCCGGCGGGGCTTTTTACGCCCTGTATGCAGATGCGCTTCAGGCCGCCCGGGGCCGCCCGGGGCAGGCGGGTCAGCAGTTCCTGCCGGGAGAAGGGTGACCACGTAACCCGGCCAAGGCGATGCGCCGTCCCTGTGGTCTCTTTCGCCCCCGGCTCTCCTTTTGCTCCCTTCCCCCCCGCCTGCGGGCAGAAGGCACAGCTCATGCGGCAGCGTTCGCCATGAAGGAGATAGGCTGTGGTAGGGGCGGCATCAATGCGTATTTTTTTTAAACCCAGGCAGGCAGCAGTGCCTTGCGAAAGACGGATCACAGGGAACAGCACTCCTCTCCCTTTACAATTTCCAGCCCCAGTTCC